>SVGF01000081.1 GCA_015056475.1 Clostridiales bacterium | reverse complement strand
TATAAATACGTTGCCTATGTTGCCAACAACGTGAGTGTTGTAGCCTGCATTCTTTAATATTTCGCCTGTCAACGTTGTGGTTGTGGTTTTACCGTTTGTGCCCGTTATTGCAATTATATTACCTTTGCAATATCTGTATGCAAATTCTATTTCGCCGATTACGGGTATTCCAAGCTCCTTTGCCTTTTCCACAAATGGGATCTTTGTTGGCACGCCGGGGGACATAATAAGCTCACAAACACCGTCAAGCCAACTGCAATCAAGATCACCCGAAAGGACCTTCATTTTGGGCTCAAGGCGAGCCAAAGCTTCTTGGGAAGGCTTTTTGTCATAAGCCACAACATGCATTGAATGAGAATGGAGATGCTCGGCAAGGGCGATACCGCTTTTGCCGAGACCTATTACCATATATATACCGTTATTCATATAAAAATCCTTGTTTTTCTATAAATTTATATCAAAGGGAGTATCGAAAGTATAGCGAGGAGCGAAAGAAATACCTGTGCTATGGTAAACATAGTCACGACCTGAGTTTCGCTCTTTCCACCAAGCTCAAAATGGTGATGGATGGGAGCCATCTTAAAAATTCTCTTTTTGAAAAGCTTAAAGCTGCCAACCTGCAAAATTACGGAAACGCTTTCGATAAGGTAAATACCACCTGCAATTATAAGCAAAAGAGGCATCTTCATGAGAATACACAGCGCCGCAAAAATACCGCCTATACCCATTGAGCCGCAGTCGCCCATAAATACCTTTGCGGGGTTTGAGTTGAACATAAGGAAGCCTGCAAGCGCACCTACAACTATACCGCAAATAGTAAAGAGGTTTGAAAGGTTTGAACTGTAGTAGGGGAATATTTCAAACTCGTGTGCCATTACCAAAAGGTATATTATAGCCGCAATACCGCCAACGGAAACCATGGACACGCTTGAGAGAAGTCCGTCGATACCGTCGTTGAGGTTTGTGCTGTTGACCGTAGCTATAACAGCCAATACTATGAGGGGAATATACCACCAGCCTATGTCAACCGTAATATCGGTAAAGGGAATGTATATTTCGCTTCCGATAAAAGGATTAGCGTATGCATAGATCGCAAAAATTGTAGCAAGACCAAACTGACCGATTATCTTCTGGTATGCCTTTAATCCAAGACTGCGCTTTTTAACCACTTTTATGTAATCGTCTACAAATCCGATAAGTGCAAATCCGATCATAACGATAACGCTAACGATTGTAAAATCAAAGCTGCCGCGACTGAATATAAAAGCGAGTATCGCAATGGGAATAATGAATATTATTCCTCCCATTGTGGGAGTGCCGGATTTTTTTAAGTGGGACTGCGGACCGTCGTCGCGCACCTGCTGACCGAATTTTAATCTAGCGAGCATGGGGATAAATATTTTACCGCAAATTACGGCAAGTACAAGAGCGCAAAGCGCTGCCAAAGCAAAAAGTTTCATTTTGTGATCCATTTTTTCGCAAAAAACGAAAATCCTTTCTTATTGTAATGGGCAAAGCCCTATATCAGAATCTCTTATTGATGAGGTAATCCACAACCTCTTCCATCTGCATACCTCTCGAGCCTTTTACAAGAACTGTATCGTTGGGCAAAAATTCAAACGTAGATAAGAATTCTATTACCTGCGCATTTGTATTAACCGTCTGAATGCTTTTGTAAGGTATCGCTTCTGCAGCACCACCCGCTGTGTGGACAGCCATCTTACCGCGGGAAATAATAAAGTTTGCATACTTTGCTGCAAGTCTGCCTATGTTTATATGAGCATCCTTTGCGGATGTACCGAGCTCAAGCATATCACCGAGGATAGCAATTCTTCTGCCGGTTGCAATATTGTCCATTGCCTTAAGTGCAGCTTCAACCGCTTGTGGGTTGGAATTGTAAACGTCACTTATTACAGTAACACCGTCCTTGCACTTTGTTACGTTCAGGCGCATATTGTCAGCCACAAAGCACTTCAAACCGTTTACTATCTTTGTAAGAGGAATACCTGCGGCAATACCTGCACAAGTTGCGGCAAGAGCGTTGTATACGTTGTGAACACCGAGAGAGCGCATTACAGCGTGAACTCTTACGCTTCTTATTGCATTTGCGTCCTTGTTCTTTACGCAGATATCAAATTCTGTTCTTATTCCATCCTCAGCATTGAACGTTTCGATGTTGATCGCGCTGACGTCCGCATCATTCGTAATACCAAACGTAATTTTGTTTACATCCAAAGTATTATCGTCTATGAATTTTGACAAGTATTCATCGTCAGCATTGATTACTATCGTGCCACCCGGCTTAACGGCTCTAAAAAGATCCGTCTTTTCCTTGAATATATTCTCCTGCGTTTGGAAATATTCCATATGGCAGGTGCCGATATTGGTTATTACCGCAACGTCGGGGTGTACCACTCTGCACATTGTTGCTATTTCACCCTTGTGCCCCGTGCCCATTTCAAGAACGGCGTTCTTGTTTTCGGACGAGAGTCTGCAAACGGTGAGGGGAAGACCTATAGTGCTGTTGTAATTTCCTATAGTTTTTAACGTGTTACCGCTTGTGCTGAACACCTCAAAAAGCATATCCTTTGTACTTGTTTTTCCGCAGCTACCGGTAACTGCAACTGTAAATGGTGACATCATCTCATAATAAGTCTTTGCGAGAATTATGAGTGCTTCTTCGGTTGATTCCACAAGTATAGTGGGTATGGATGCATTTTCCACGGGCTTGCTGACAATGGCACATACGGCACCGTTTTGTGCGCACGTGTCAATAAAGGTATGACCGTCAACTCTTGCGCCTACTATGCAAACGAATGCATCACCCTGCTTAATCCTTCTTGAATCGGTCTCAACCCCTGTCACATCAAAATCATACGTGCAGTCGGTCGTACCGTTTATTATTCTGACTATGTCTGAAAATTTAATTGATTCCATATCTCATCCTCATTATTTGCTTTTGTTTGTGTTGTATATATACTTTGTTACGGCATCGCGGTCGCTGAAAGGATAACGAATGCCCGATATCTCCTGATATTTTTCGTGCCCCTTGCCCATTATGATAACGGTATCGCCATTACCTGCGGCTGAAAGGGCGTGAAATATCGCTTTTTCTCTGTCTATTATTATGTTGTAATTGATATGCTTATATTCAAGCATCGATGCTGTGTCGTATGCTATGGCAAGCTCGTTTTCGCCACGAGGATTATCGGATGTAATTACCACGTAATCTGCAATTTGCGCAGATATACTTCCCATTAACGGGCGTTTGGCTTTTTCTCTGTTGCCGCCGCACCCCACAACGCATATCAATCTGCCCTTGGTAAAGCTTTTTGCGGTTGAAAGCACGTTTTTTATTCCGTCGGGAGTATGAGCATAGTCAAGGATAACGTTTATTCCGTCAAACGTACACAGCCTTTCAAATCTGCCTTCTACCTGAGCGACGTTTGCCATTGCGTTGACTGCATCGTGCAATTCTATTCCGTATTCACGGCAGGCGGCAAGCGCCGCGAGCGCATTCATTACCGAAAAATCACCCGGAGTGGCAATGCTTACCGAATATTGCGCACTTTTTGAATTCAATACGAATTTGCTTCCCGTAACGGAATGAACAACGTTCGACGCAAAATAATCTGCATTGTCATCGTATAGGGAATAGGTCACGGATCTGCAGTTGACTGACGATGAAAGCTTTTTCCCGAACTCATCATCAATATTGATCACGGCAACGTCGCATTGCTCAAATAGCTTTGCTTTAGCTTTGCCGTACGATTCCATATCCGAATGAAAGTCAAGATGATCCTCGCTCAGATTGGTGAATATTGATACCTTGAAGTGTACTCCGCAAACTCTTTTCAGCTCAAGCGCGTGCGATGAAACCTCCATGGAAAGAACCTTTGCCCCATGCCTTGCAAAATCGCTTACGTATTCACACAGGCTTATTGCATCGGGGGTGGTTCTGTCCGAGGGCGTTTTTATGCCGTTTGCGCTTGCACCCAACGTCCCAAGAACTGCGGACGGGATATTGCATTCGTTGAGTATTGAGCTTACGTAATGGCTCACGGTGGTTTTTCCGTTTGTTCCCGTTACACCAATGATATCAAGAGGCAGACTCGAATTGAAATAAAGCTTCACAGCCATTTTACCAAGCACAAGCCTTACGTCGTTGACCACAATAACGTATGCACGGTCGCAATACACAGCATCATTACGGTCTTGTGTGAGTACGACCGTTGCACCGTGTGATATAGCGTCCGGGATAAATTGTGCTCCGTCAGCCTTTGTGCCGTTAATTGATGCAAATACGTAGCCCTTAAGCACTTTTCTTGAATCACTTGATATTCCCTTTACGTCTATATCAAGCATATTGTCGGGGAATACCTCGTATTCATTTTTATTGAGTATGTTGTTTAATAAATCAAACAGAAGCATATCGGTCTCCGTTTCATAAAATAATGTCCATTGACCGTCTTCTTTTGTTATGCGTTTATTCTGTTGGTTCTTGATCCGGCTCAGGAGTTTGAGTTTGATCCGATCCGGGATATTCCGTCCTGTGATAATAAGCAGTAACCACTGTACCTTTATTTACGTATGTACCTGCTATGATATCTTGCTCGACTATTAGTCCGTCCGTTCCTACACTACTGTCACCTAATTTAAGAACCAGTCCGTTCATTGACAATATGGAGTTCGCCTCAAGCAATGTCATTCCACTAAGATTTGGCACTTGTACCATGGTTGGATCGTAGGAATGATAAGTCAAAGTAAGTGTGATCCTACGTCGAGATAATGTGGGGAATATCCACTTTCCTGGTTCAATGCTTTGCTCAGCAACAATGTTTCCTTCACCTTCAAAATAGATATCAAAAAATTTGTTGTTTAAGTGGACTATTGCATCTTCAACTCGCAATCCTACGAGGTTTGCCATTCTTACCTGCTTTATCTGCTCAAGAGATGGCTCATATTCATAATAGGAAAAAGCTTTTTCAAAGAACTGTGAGGCAAAAGGCGCTGCAGTAACAGATCCATAAGTTACACCTTTGGGGTTATCCACTATAATGTATGCTGTTATTGGTGCACTATCAGCCGGTCCAAATCCTATGAATGAGCCTATATCCACACCGATGTTTACATTACCGCTTCCGTCATATGTCTGTGACGTTCCTGTTTTTCCGCCTACAGAGTATCCATCTACGTTAGCTTCAAAACCGGTACCAACAGCCACACAGTGGATGAGGATCTCTCGAAGCTTGTCACTTGTTTTTTTAGAGATCACTTGCCTTTTTATAACTGGTTTTGAAGAATAAAGCGTTTGTATACTTTGCGATCCGTCATCATTTTCAACAGTTTTGTTTATCTCTTTTAATAAATTGGGTTCAATTATATATCCTCCATTGATGAGAGCATTAAAAGCTGTCATCAGCTGAATAGGAGTTACTGCGATTGCCTGACCAAAGCACATTGTAAGCCAATCTCGGCGTATCGCACTATCCTTGTCGATCATAATACCGTTTTCTTCACCTGCTATATTTATGCCGGTCTTCTGGCCGAACCCGAATTTTTCAAGATACTCATATACAAGGTCTTTGCCTAGTTTTTCACCTATCATAATAAATGCGGGGTTACAGGAATTACTTAGTGCGAGCTGGGTTGTCTGCCATCCGTGACCATCTCTGTGTGAGCAGTGTATCTTAACTCCGTCAACCACATAATAACCGGGACAATAAAATTTATCATCCATAGAGATAACGCCTTCTTCAAGTGCGGCTGCAAGAATAACTCCTTTTAATGTAGATCCGGGTTCAAAGTTCATCTGACAGGTCATATTTCTTGTCAATGCCTGCATATCGCTGAGCGAAAGATTTCTGGGAGGTTCGTTAGGATCGTAGTCGGGAAGATTTACCATGGCGTATATTTCGCCGGTGTAGGGGTTTGATGCCATGGCATAAACTCCGTCAGCACTTGATTTGAGCATAGCATCTTCAGCTGCTTCCTGAAGGTAGGACTGAAGTGTTGAGTCAAGTGTGAGTGTGATATTATTTCCGTTTTGCGCGTCAACGTATATTTCGCTTCCGTACGGAATATCCTTACCGGTATTGTCCGTTTCTCTCAGGATAACGCCCGGCTCACCGATAAGCTCCTCGTTGTAGTAAAGCTCAATGCCTTCCTGACCGGGATGACCGTCGGCTTCGGCATATTTCATTGTAAAGCCAAGCACCTGCGATGCAAGATTGTTAAAGGGGTACACTCTTGCGGGTTCATCTATGAGCTCAAGACCTGTAACTGCAAGATCACGTATTCTTTGAGCCTGTTCATCCGTAAGCAATCTCTTTACCCAGACCAAAGCATCCGTTTTGTCAGATATTTTATTATATATCTCATCAACGGTCATATCCAGTATGGGGGAGAGAAGCACTGCAATACTGTCTGCATTTTTGATATCGTTTGGTATTGCCTGCAGAGAGTATCTTGTGACAGATGCGGCAAGAATTATGCCGTTACAGTCATAAATAGTACCTCTCTTGGGGTATATTCCCAGCTCTCGTGTCCATTGACCCTCAGCCTTATCTCTGAGCTCGTCACTCCACGAAAACTGTATGTAAGCAAGCCTTGCGCTTATACCTACAAAGAATATAATGAATGCCATCATCAATACAAACGTTCTGTGCTTGATATTGGCAATGGTGTTTGACTGAGTGTTTTTGTTAAATAGCAATTTGATGTACTCCTTTACTTTTTGTTTTTCTGTTTTTGTTTGAATTATAAAAGTTAAAAGGAGTGAAAAGTATAAAATACTGTTCACTCCGAAATATCAAAGATGTATTCTATACGCAGTAAAGTGTATGCAGCTTATATTTGGCAAAGAACAAGTCTTTAGTCCATCTTCACTATCTGCCCCTCGTTGGGAACGTGCATCCCTAAGCTTGCAGCATCGGCTCTGATATTGTCAAGATCAATAGCACTGTTGTAGCGCACTGCGAGGGAATCCCTCTGATTGTAAAGCTCCTCAATGCGTTGCTTTGTTTCGAGTATTTTATCCTTTTGTTGCTGTATCTGAACTTCTCTTGTCAAAAGGAAAAAAGCGCAAAGAGCTACTATTACAACGCCCAAAACCGTTAAGAGTGACGAAAACCTGTAAGTTGGTCTGTGTTCTTTAGGCTTTGGCTCGGGTTTTGGCTTTTGCTCGGGCTCAAGATGAATATCCGGC
This sequence comes from Clostridiales bacterium, assembly GCA_015056475.1. Classification (GTDB taxonomy): domain Bacteria; phylum Bacillota; class Clostridia; order HGM11327; family HGM11327; genus SIG351. The sequence continues at coordinate 3,541 of SVGF01000081.1, read as the reverse complement.
TTTTTTTCAGGCTCTGCAATTTTTGGTGCGGCACTGCCCGGGATGTATTCGTCCTTTGGAACGTGAGCGTCTATAAATTCCTGGTTGTTGTTAAAAAATTCTTCTGACATAGCGCGTTATTCCTTTCTTAAAATTTCTGTCGTTTTTTTGTTTGAGGCGGGAGCTTCTCGCAAATTCTCAATTCTGCACTTCTAGCTCGGGGGTTGTCCTCAAGCTCTGCGGGGGAAGCTGTAATGGGCTTTTTTGTAATCATCCTGACCTCGGGTACCTTATCGCATGTGCAGATTATAGATTGCTTTGGACAAATGCAATCAAGCTCAAGATACTTCATCGTTGTCTTAACTGCTCTTGCTTCAAGTGAGTGGAATGATATTATTGCAAGGCGACCGCCGGGCTTTAATAATGAAACGGCATCTTTTACCGTGTTTTCCAAAGGCCCAAGCTCATTATTGACGTATATTCTTATGGCTTGATACGTTCTTTTTGATGGGTGAGGTCCTTCACGTCTGAATTTTGCGGGGATGGCAGCTTCAATAGCCTTGTTGAGCTCAAACGTGGAATTTATCGGTCTGTTCTTTACGATAAATTCTGCGATCCTTTTTGAAAATTTGTCCTCACCGTATTCCCATATTATCTTTGCAAGCTCATCCTGGCTCATAAAGTTTACAACGTCGTGAGCTGTCAGTGATTGAGTTGTATCCATTCTCATATCTAGCGCACAGTCGTGCATGTAAGAAAAGCCTCTGTCAACGTTGTCAAGCTGATACGATGATACTCCAAGGTCAAGCAGAATTCCGTCAACACCGTCAATACCAAGACTCTTGCAGACCGAAATCATATCGCAATAATTGGACTTTACGGGAATGAATGCGGGATTACCGTCAAATTTCTTCTTGCAATGCTCAAGCGCATCGTTGTCACGATCAATACCTATAAGCCTTCCTTTGGGACCTATCCTTTTTATGATCTCGGATGAATGACCACCACCGCCGAGTGTGCCGTCTATTATCGTCATACCCTCTTTTAATGCAAGCCCGTCTATTACTTCGTCAAGCAGAACTGATTTATGTGAAAATTCCTGCATACTTCCTCCTTGCATTAAACGCCGTGCTGAGCCATCTTTTCAAGCACGCTGTCGGTAGTGCCTGCAGACCTGTTTGCGACGTATTCGTCGTAGCTTTCCTTTGACCAAACCTCAAGCTTGTCAAATATACCTATAATAACAACGTCCTTTTTAATTCCTGCGTGGTCAATAAGTAACTGGGGGAGAATAAGTCTTCCTGTTTTGTCGAGCTGGCACATAACTGCATCACCAAAGAATGTACGTCTGAATTCTCTGGCTTCAACCGAGGTTTCGGCAACACCGAGCACCTTTTCGGCAAGCTTGTTAAACGTGCTCTCGGACATAACAAAGAGGTTGTTGTCATACCCTACGGTAACATAAACAACGTCGCCCATCTCACTTCTGAGAGCTTGGGGAATAATGATCCTGTTTTTTGTATCCATTGTGTGGTACGTTCTTCCGCAAAGCATGATACACTTCTCCTTTCTAATTTGGTCTATTATATTATACCACCACTTTGCTCCACTTGCAAGGGGTAAAATGCGTTTTTTTAAAAAATTTTTTCACTTTTTCCCACCAAATGGAATTTTTTTATTGAAACGGCATAAAATTATATGAATTTTTCTTAACTGATGAGTATGAATTGCTTTAATAAGGTATAAATCGTTTGTGCATATTTGCTTGCATGATAAAAAATAAATTAAAAGAAAAAATAAAAATTTATATATTTTACGAATTTTATACAGTTCTTCCATTGCTTTTTTTGCACAAATATGATAAAATATAAGAGAATGAATTTTGTACGCAATTCATATCTCTATACAAAAAATAATGGACTTTAAGGAGGTACACAGAAAATGTGGGAGATTATTAAAACAGTCATAGTAGGTATAGTTCAGGGCTTGACAGAGTTTTTGCCGGTATCAAGCTCGGGTCATATTGCAATATTCAAGGAAGTATTCGGTTTATCGGAAGCGGGCGTTGCGTTTGACGTGCTTTTGCATTTCGGCACACTCATTGCCGTATGCGTATTCTATTTCAAGGACATAGTTGCGCTTGTAGTTGAGTTTTTTGAGCTTGTAAAGGACGTATTCAATGGCAGAAAGATATTCAATAAAGAGCGCCCCTACAGAGTGCTCCTTATAATGCTCGTGGTTACCACAATTCCCACAGCAATTGCAGGTCTTTTGCTTGAGGATCTTTTTGAAACTATATTTACAAGTCTCATCGTTATAGGCTGTGCATTGCTTCTTACTTCCGCACTTATGTACATAATAGGTAAAATAAAGATAGGAGAAAAGCAGGCTAAGGATATCACATTCAAGGATGCACTTGTTGTAGGTCTTTGCCAGTCATGCGCTATCGTCCCCGGTCTTTCACGTTCAGGTTCAACGATATTCGGTGGCAGGATCAGCGGCTTTTCACCCCAACTTGCAGTTAAGTATTCATTCCTTTGCTCACTCCCCACGATTTTGGGTGCTATCGTTCTTAAGATAGGCGATCTTTTTGAAGGCTCACTTGAAAACACTCAGATCATTGCTTATGCACTTGCTTTTGTGGCTGCTGCAGTAGTAGGATACCTTGCATTGAAAATGCTTGATCACATGGCAAAGAGAAAGAACATGAAGCCCTTTGCAATTTACTGTCTTATTGCGGGCGTATTCTGTATAGTTTACGGAATAATCAAGGCAGTTGCTTAATTTCAACATAAAATGAAACGGAGAACTAAAGAATAATGCCGAATAAGGATAATATAAAGCAGTTTTCACCGTCCGGTGGCTCAAGATCAAAATCTGTTGGTGCGGCAAAAAAGAAAACACCGTCAAGATCGTCTTCAACAGCAAAGAAAAAAACTGTTTCAAAGGCTAAAAAGCCTGCTTACTCTGAGTACAGGGAGATCAAGCGTGAAATAGACGAGCGCCACAAGATCGAGAGTATCCAAAATAGAGAAGAAAGACGTCTTATCAGAAACGAGAATAAGCGCATACGCAAAAAGAAGCACGAGGAGAATAAAGTCATTCGCGCACAGAAGCGACGCGATCGTAAGGCTACTCGCAAAGAGGGCATAGCATATACATTCTCGGATAAGGTCATAAACGAGGTAATGGGTGTAGGCATGATAGGCCTTGGCATATTCTTGTTTATGTGCAATATATCCGATGCTACGGGTATAGTTGGCGAGGTGTTCAAGGAGGTAATGCACGGCGCATTCGGATACCTTGCATATGTGTTGCCTTTTGCGGTTATTGTAGGCGGCGTATTCGTTATAATCAATTCGTCAAAGCAGACTTCTGCAAAGATAGGTAAAGTAATATTCTCCATCGTAGGCATATACCTTTTCCTCATGTTCCTCCAGCTTTTCCCTTATTCAAATGGAAAGTTTGACGACGATACATTCAGTACGTTCTTCTATTCAACGTACAGCAAGGGTATTGACGGCGTAGGTGTAGGCGTGGTTGCGTCGGTTGGCGTTTATTG
>SVGF01000080.1 GCA_015056475.1 Clostridiales bacterium | reverse complement strand
GTCTACAAATGCAGTGCTTGTCAAGAAAAGAGGACAGAGAATGTAAAACACTCTCCGTCCTTTTCCTGTCAGTTCGAGTATACTGCTCTATGGAAGGCACCCCTTATCGGGATTTTTATTATTCTGTAAAATAAATTGTCTCAAATGCTCGGTTGCCGTATTCTGAAAGAGTTGAGTAATCGTCTGCCAAGGGATCCATAATAATAAACTCACCGTTTTCGATACCGATCACAACTACCCAATACCTTGCTATCAAGGGGTGGCTTGTCCTCAGCAAAACAGGAGTACCTTGAGATACGAGCTGTGCAATGGTTTTAGAATTAAAGGTATAATCAGTATTGATATCCGGTCTTTCGTACTTTAGTTTGTACTGCTCATCAATGATCTCATACTGAACCTCAGCGATCATTCCGTCCGGATTTTTGGGGTATAATCCGTCATTTTCGAATTTATCGTACAACGTATCGGGATTGATCGTAATACCGAATTTTTGAAATACGGACGATATACAGCATAACTGACTACCGTATTCACATATTCTGATATTTATATCGGAGCACATTATCTTCATAGCCCAGGCATTGTTATTCTGGTTTACGATTCCGAGCTCTATAATGTCGGTATCGTCATATGTAGCTGCAGAGACCTCAATGCCCTCATTCTTTACAAAGCTGGCTCTGGTGATGTTTTGTACGGATAAAAGCATATATCCTATAACTGCTACAGCAAGCACGCTCAGCCAGAAAATTGAGATAGAATAATTGTTTTTCATATGTAATACCGTCCTGTTTTTAGGATAATTAAAAGGCAGAGCAAACCATTTGGAATGCTCTGCCTTGAGTTTTTGTAATTACTTTTCAGCGTTCTGATCACCGGAAAGCTTAACGATCTTTCCGTATGCCGTTGTGTAGAAAATAGTGCCGTTAACAACTGTAGGCTGTACTTCGATTGAGTTGACCTGAGCAGAGGACCACTTGTACGTACCGTCGTTCAAGTCAAGGCAATAGAGGTGGAAAAGGTTTTCCTGAATAGATGAGATACCTATATAAACTCTGTTACCGCAAACCACGGGAGCGCTTGTAGCAACGTAAAATGCTTCATATTTCCACAATTTATCGCCGGTATAAGCATCAAGACAATATACGTTGTAATCGAATGAACCGAATACAACCTTACCATCATGTACTGCAACAGGTCCTACAATATACAAGCCTTGTTCGCATTCAAACTGCCACTTTATCTTACCTGTGCTTATGTCGATACAGTAGAGGATACCTTCACCGGAGGGGATATAAACGTAACCGTCGTAGGCTGTAGGTGTTTCGCAGTAGATCGTTGTGGTGTAGAAATCCCACATAAACTTACCTGTACGAGCATTCAAAGCATAGTAGTAAGTATTGTAACTACCATAGAAAACCACACCGTCGCCACCGTCATCGTAGTATGTAAGGTGAGTGTTAACTGTACCGTTGTTGGGTGTTGTGTAGCTCCAGAGCACGTTGCCCTGCTTACCTTCTTCAAGAGAAAGTGCATAGATAATGCCCTTGTCGGTACCTACTATAAGGCTATTATCGGTAATAACGGGAGAATATGTGAATCCGTCATTATCTGTGCCGCCAAGATCCTTGAACCAGATGAGCTTGCCGTTTTTTGCATTGAGTGCATATACACAGCCGTCAAGACCGCAGCAATAGATCACACCGTCATCATATATAAGACCTGCAAGAACTGAACCTTCCGTGGGATACTTCCAAACTTCTCTTGCACGTTTTTTACCGTCTTTAAGGCAATAAACGTTACCGTCCGTACAGCCGAAGTAGATATTACCTTCAGCGTAAACAAGAGCAGAACCGGCAGGATCGCCATACATGTTGATCTGATGTTCCCATGTCAGTCTGGGCAATTCGCTGGGATAAACGTAATCCTTATCGTCTGTGTCGATGCAACCGCTGTGCGCTGAATTACCACCGAGCTGTGTCCACCAGGGACCGTTGTAAGTTTCCTCAGATCCGCAAGCGGCAAAGCTGAATACCATAGCGATGCAGAGGATGAGTGACAATGTTTTTTTGAGTAAATGTTTCATTGTTAGACCATAGAGTTGGAAGAATCCAACCGTATCCTTTCAGTTTTTATAATTAGATTATAATTTTAAGTCGTTGAGTATATCGCGCAGCGCAATAAGCTCTGCCTTTGAAAGGGAAATACCCTTGCTCATCTGTGAATGATCCTCAGACCATTCTCTTATATCAAATTTCGGTTCTCTTTCATTCCAGCTAATAAAATTAAGCTCCTTGCTCCATCCCTTAGCACTTTGAGAGATAACGCCAACTTTTTCGATTATTTCATACTTAAATTCAGCCATGGCATACTCCGTTATTTATGATATAATTTTTTGTTCTGATACTTCGGCTCGTATGTCAGGTTAAAGCCGAGCTTTCTGAAAGTGTTTTCATCCGTCTGCGACAATATAACCGTGGAATGTGCCTCGCAGCCCTTTAACTTATGCAACTGATTCATTGCGATTTTTGCGTATTTATCAGTAACGGCGCATATTGAGAGGGCAACCAGGACCTCATCCGTGTGAAGTCTGGGATTCCTGTTTCCGAGGTACTCTGTCTTGAGCTCCTGAACAGGCTCGATTATTGTGGGTGAAATGAGCGTCACGTTATCGGGAATATCGCCTAACGCCTTAAGGCAGTTTAACAGAACGGCAGATGACGCACCAAGCAAAGAAGAAGTTTTTCCTGTAATGAGTCTTCCGTCGGGGAGCTCAACACATACCGCAGGCGCATTTGTCTGAGCTTCTTTTTCAAGGGCTTTGCTTATGCAAGGTCTGGTATCTTCATTACACTGAGCCTGCTTCATCAAAAGCTCAATTTTGTAGATCTCGGCAGGTGAGCCGACACCCTGTATCTTTTTGCACTTTGCCTGATAGTATCTTCTTATGATCTCATTACGTGAAGCCTCCTTGACTGCTTCATCGTCGATGATGCAGCTTCCTGCCATGTTGACACCCATATCTGTTGGTGATTTGTAGGGTGAGAAGCCGTACATCTGCTTAAACATAGCTTCAAGCACGGGGAATATCTCAACGTCCCTGTTGTAGTTTACGGAGGTAACGCCGTAAGCTTCCAAGTGGAACGGATCAAGCATATTAACGTCGTTAAGATCGGCTGTTGCAGCTTCATAAGCGAGGTTTGTGGGATGCTTAAGCGGTATATTCCATATGGGGAAAGTTTCAAACTTAGCATATCCGGATTTGATGCCTCTCATATGCTCATGGTACAGCTGTGAAAGACAAACTGCCATCTTACCGCTTCCGGGTCCGGGTGCGGTTACAACCACAAGGGATCTTGACGTTTCGATGTAATCATTCTTACCATAACCGTTTTCGCTTATAATAAGCGGAATATTTGACGGATATCCGTCGATAAGATAATGCTTGTACACCTGAATTCCGAGTGATTTCAGCTTTTGTTCAAAGAGGATCGCGGAATGCTGTCCGTTAAAATGCGTTATAACAACACTTCCGACAAAAAGGTCTATCTCTCTGAATATATCTATAAGTCTCAGAATATCAACGTCGTAAGTGATACCCAAGTCGCTTCTTTGCTTGTTTTTTTCAATGTCGTCGGCACTTATGACGATTACGATCTCTGCTTGATCTTTAAGCTTTAACAGCATTCTTATCTTACTGTCAGGCTCAAAGCCGGGCAATACTCTTGAAGCGTGGTAGTCGTCAAAAAGCTTTCCGCCAAATTCCAGGTAGAGCTTTCCGCCAAACTGCTCTATGCGCTCCATTATCTTTTCTGATTGTATCTTTATGTACTGTTGGTTATCAAAACCGATTCTATTCATAAATCAGAGCTTCTGCCTTTCGTAATATTATACAAAGAATTATATCACAAAATGCTCAAAAAAGCAATGATAATTATTAAACATATATTAAAAACCGGTGAAAAATTCATAATTAGTTAATAATTTCCCTATACAACCACAGTCGTTATTATTTTAACACGGAATTCCGAAAACTAAATGAATTTTGTGTGATATTCTATTCACAACGAAAGGAGGCGAAAGCCAATGTATAAAACTGACGAGGAATTGGATGCCGAAATAGAACAGCTCAGGCAGACGATCGATCAACAGGAGCAACCGTGCGAAAACAGTATCGCATCACAGGAGAAAGAGCAAGAGATTTCCGAAAATGAAAAGCTTGCAGTTAGGGTAAAGGCTATGTTTGAGGATGGTACGTCAAACGATGATATCATAAACAGCATAGAGGAGGCGTTGAGCGTATCAAAGAAAATATTCAAAGCAAAACTTGATGCAGACGTGCTTTTGAATGAAGAAGATGACGTAAAGCAAACTTATCCCGAATTTGATATTGTAAGCGAGCTCAGGTCAAACCCCGTTTTCAGACGACTTATTGCCAACGGAATAACGCTTCATACAGCGTTATTGGCAAGTAATCGCGCTTACGAGGAGTTGATCATTGCCAAAATCAAAACTCAAGCAAAAAGAGAATTTGCAGATGATTTGAGAAAGGGCAGAGAGAGGATCCTTCCACGCACAGCAGAGGGATGCAGCGTTCCAAAGACTGACGTTAACTCTATGAGTGATGAGCAGTTTGAGGAAATAGAGAAAAGAGTCAAGCAAAATAAAAGGATCTATCTTTGATCCAAAAAGAAAGGATACATATGAATACAAACACAAACATTACAACATCTAACGGACTTTCCGACACAGTAGTAACGTATTACGACAGAAAGCTTATCAAAAACGCAAAGCCCCGTCTTGTCCACCAGAGATTCGGACAGAAGCGACAGGTGCCCAAGAATGGCGGTAAGAGTGTAAATTTCAGAAAGTTTGAAATTTTCCCTGCTGCCACAACACCTATTTCAGAGGGTGTTACTCCCGACGGCAGAGCTCTTGACATTACAAGTGTAACTGCTGACCTCAAGCAGTACGGTGATTACGTAGCGGGATCGGATCTTTTGGACCTCACAGCCATTGATCAGGTACTTGATGAAACGTTCGAGCTTCTTGGTGATCAGGCTGGTCTTACACTTGACCATATCACAAGAGATATTATTCACCAGGGTAGCTCCGTGCAGTATGCAAACTCAAAGGCTATGAGAAACCAGCTTACTTCAGAGGACGTCCTTACAAGTGATGAGATCAAAAAGGCGGTAAGAACACTCAAGCGTAACAAGGCAAAGCCCTTTATCAGAAACGGCAGACCTTACTACGTTGCGATCATAGACCAGGATTCCGCATATGACCTCATGTGTGATGAGCAGTGGCAGAGGGTTGCTGAATACCAGAATGCAGAGAAGATCGAGGACGGCGAGATCGGTAAGCTCTTTGGTGTAGTCTTCATCGAAACTCCCGAGGCAAAGAGATTTGAGTGTGATCCTTTGACTGCAGCAAGTCCTTCACTCACCGTAGACGCATATATGGCAAGTACAAGAGTTATGAGCGTGCTTGAGGCTATTACTCAGGAAGATGCAGATAAGCTTGCGGGAAGATTTCTCAGCCTTCACAACGGCACAGAATCCTGCATGGTAAAGGTGTCAAAGGCTGTACCCGGTATTGCAGGTGAAGCAAGCATTCAGCTTGTGGGTGCTCCTGCTTTTACTCCCGAAACGGGATGCAAGCTCTATGACATTAATTGCGGTGCTGAAAATGCTCCCGTAAATTCAACCATCATTTTTGGTAAGGATGCATTTGGTGTAGTTGATATTGAGGGTGAGGACGCTTTCAAGACTATCTTCAAGCCAAAGGGCAGTGCGGGTACGGGCGATCCGTTGGATCAGCGTTGGACTGCAGGCTGGAAGGCAAGCGGATATACAGCGGCAATTCTTCAGGATCTTTGGATGGTAAGAATCGAGCACGGTTTTACCCGATAAGTAATTTCAAAGGGAGCGGGCTTCCGCTCCCTGATACAAAAATAAGGAGGAACAATGAAGCTTAACAAATATACTCCCGATGATTTTTCAATCGGCTTTTGCGCTGATTCAACGGTTGACACTATGGCAAAGGGCGCAACTCCCAACGCATATAATGTTGAGATGTTGCGCGGCTCATTAAAAACAATGAAAGGCTTTTCAAAACATACAAGTGCACCCATTATCTATAACGGTGAGGCTTACAAGCCGGTAAAGCTTATGACTTACTATTCATATTTGTCAACTGCGTATTCAAATAACGATGTCATGCCGATAATCGCTTCAACGGGTGGCGTTTTAGGCATTTTTATTTACAAGAATAATGAATGGGTAGCATTGCAGACCAATATCAGTGTTGCTGATATGGGCTACGTCAATTATTACGTAAAAAGGAACAATTTGCTTTTGTGCAATGCTTTGGATGGTATGTATAAGCTTGAGAGGGAAAAGGTTACTTTTATTGAGGATTCACTTCCCATAAGCGCAATGACGCTCCATTTTGAACGAGTGTGGGGCACCGGTGATACAATGTATCCCAACAAAGTGTTTTACTCAGCAGTAAATGATCCTGAATGCTGGGATGCTGATAAAGGTGCGGGAGAATTAAGTATTACTACTCATGACGGAGATATGTTTATCGGAATTGCAACGGTGTTTGATGACGTTGTGCTTTACAGACAAAAATCTCTGTTCAGAATAAGCGGAAGCTCTCCCGAAACCTATTCACTCAAACAGATACCTTCCGAAAGCGGTGCTTGTGGCCCCAATGCCATTGCAAATGACGGTAAGAATTCCTTTTTTGTAGGTGTTAACGGAATATATGAGTATAACGGTTCATCGGCACAGGTTATTTTGAACGACAGACTCAGTTTGTTCTTTGCCGAAAGGGTGAACAAATCAAAATTGTATAATTGCTCAGCTGTAATACATAATGGTAAGCTGTTTGTTTCCTTGGCGTGTGACTCAAGTCGCAGTAATAATTGTATCATTGAATATGATATTCAGCAAAAGGTGATAAATATACGAAAAAACTGTAATGCGCACTTATTGAATGTGTTTAACGGAGAATTGTATTTTTGCGATGAGGATGGTAACATATTTAAGTTCGATGGCTCTGATTCTTATGCTGATGAAAGCATTGACGCCCATTACGAAACTCCGTATACCGATATGGGTGGAAAAAGCAGATTAAAAACGCTGGATAACATATGTTTTTCAGCAAGAGGAAACGGTAACGTTATAATAACTGCAATTACCGAAAACGGCGCATCGTCAAGCTGTGTAACGTTGACTGATGAAAATGAATTCCATCTTTACAGGATCGATATGTACAATATCGGCAGACGCTATAAATTCTGTATAGATAATAGTGAAGGCTCGATCTTTGAGATAAGTGATCTTGAGATATATTATGAAGAGGAGGATGAAGATTGATATGAACAGAGGACACTACGTTTATTTCAGAAGTCTTACTGATGCTGTTGAGCTGAAGGAGTTGAATGACGTACTTAACGATATGCTCAAAATAATGTGGGAAAAACTGGACGTTGGCAATCCGTTCAAGACGCATGTGTTCACATCGGAATTGCAATGCGATCAAGGGTCTTGGAGCACTGTGAATTTTGATGTGGAATTTGTAGACAAACCGTCAGCCGTAGCTTATTCACCGGACGGTCATGCGGTAAAAATCTCTACAGATGGAATTGATACAAAAAAGTCATTAATGGTTGCCTTTAAGGACGCAACGTTATCAGGCAATATAAACGTGCTTGTAACGGGACGAATAAAAGTATAATGGAGGGAATATGGAACGAGAGTCAATAAAAAAAGAGATCAGCGAGATATTTGAAAGAATGTCATCACCCGAATACACAAAAAGACTTGCAGAAATAGAAAACGTGCTTGAAGATGAGATACAACTCAATGATATCGATGATGATGCCGTGACAGGTACGTTTCCTGATAGAAAGGTTGAGATCACAGGACATTTTGTGAGGTGAAGCATGAAGAATAATACAGCACTAAAATTTGTAATAACGTTTTTCAGCTCAGCAATACTGTGGCTTTTTGGCGGATGGGATATTATACTCAGCATACTTGCCACGGTAATTGTGTGCGACTACGTCAGCGGAGTATTCCTCGCTATAAAAACAGGAACGCTGAACAGTGCGGTAGGAAGATCTGGGATAATGAAAAAAGCAGCAACGTTGCTGGTGGTAGTTATTGCACATCAGGTAGATATCGCATTGGGAAATGATGAGAACATAGTCAGAAATATTACAGCATTGTTTTACATATCAAACGAGCTGTTGTCAATCCTTGAGAATGCGGGGAATATAGGGGTCCCGCTACCAAAGTTTTTGATCGAAGCTTGCGAAAAGATAAACAATAAAGGACTGTAACGGTTATTGCCATAATTAAATAATAAAACCGTAAGGTGAGAATTATTCCGCCTTACGGTTTTGTTATTAGTTACAATTATGCATATTTCTTTACGATGTTGCTCATCTCGTCGAGCTTTGTTTCGATATCTGCAACAAGCTTAAGCTGATTTCTTGCTCTGTCGATATTGTGCTCGGGATAATGGATCTTGAAGTAAGTGTCGCCTTCAAGGTAATCCGTGAGGAATCTTATACCGCACTCGTAAGTAAGTAAAAGCACGGACAAGGGGAGAAGCTCTATCTCTCTTGCGGTTGCACTTGCTTTAACTTCGCCAAGGAAGCCCTTTGTAAAGGCTTCAAACTTATCAAGCTGACAGAATACAGCATCAAGGTTTGTTTCATCTTCCTTTGCGGAGGAAGCACCAAATCTCAAAGCGTCACCAAAATCGTAAAGCATTGAGCCGGGCATTACTGTGTCGAGGTCTATAACGCTAAGACAAGCGTTTGTTTCCTTGTCAAAAAGGATGTTGTTTATCTTTGTGTCGTTATGGGTTACTCTCAAGGGGATGGTTTTGTCTGCAATGCCGTCAACCACAATGTCGACGTACTTCTCGCATGAGAGCGCAAAGTCAATAACGTCCTTTACGGAATTTGCTCTGCCCATCTTGTCAGCTTCAACAGCGGCTTTGAGTGTGTTGAAACGTTTTCTTGTGTGGTGGAAATTGGGTATTGATTCAAACAAAAGCTCTGCATTAAAGTCTGCAAGCTGATTCTGGAACTTACCAAAAGCCTTACCTGCCTCATAAAGAAGCTCGTTGTTGGGGAGGTTGTAGGACACACCGTTGATGAAAAGGTAAACTCTGTAATGGTTGCCTTCAAATTCAAAGAAGTTTTCTCCGTCAACAGTTTTAACGATAGTGAGTGTTTCAACCTCGGGATCACCACCGTTTTCTTTTATCTTGTTACCAAGAAATTCGGTTACCAAGGCGATGTTGTTCATCAAACGAACGGGATCCTTAAATACAGTTGTGTTTATTCTCTGCAAAATGTACTTCGGCTCTGTGCTTACAAGGTAAGTATCGTTGATATGACCGTCGCCATAGGGTTGCACCATATCGTTACAGCAAATGTCAATACCGAAGTTTTTAAGAATTGCCTTAAAATCAATCATTTACTCTTTTCTCCTTTGGATATAAACCGCTATCGGTAAGCTCGCGAAGCGCAGCCTTTACGTTATCGGCATCGTCCTTGTACGTTACGCCGTACCATTTCTCACTTGTTTGAAGAACTCTGCAACGCTTTCCTTCCTTGATAAGCTTGTCCGTAACCAAGGGAAGATAGAATTCAGCCTTGAGAGGGTTGGGTGTATTGGGAACGTTATCAAGGAATTCAAGGAAGTATTTTTCTGTGTACTCCCATATGTAAGGATGATATCCCCACATATTCATTGATACTGTTGTGTCAAGCGGGATGCCGGAGTCCTTGTTAAGTGCTGTGTTTTCGGTTATAGTTGTGAGGTAACCGTCCTTTGTTTGACAAATACCGCGGGCAACATCACCCTTTTCGGAAAGTGTATTGCCGAGCTTGTAACCAACCATACAAATATCGTCGCTTGAAACCAAATGGTCGTGCATTATTTTGAATGCTTCCGGTCCGTAATAGTCGTCAGCGTTGATAGTTGCAAAAGGTTCGTTAAGGAATTCCTTAGCACAAAGAATTGCGTGAGCTGTACCCCAGGGCTTTACTCGTCCTTCGGGGATGGAGTACCCTTCGGGGAGCTTGTACAATTCCTGGAAAGCGTATTCAACGTGCACAGCCTTTTCAAGTCTTGCGCCGACGTGTGTCTTAAAATCTTCTTCGATCGCTTTTTTAATGATGATAACTACTTTATTAAAGCCTGCCTTGATCGCATCGTGAACGGAGTATTCAATTATACTCTCGCCATGCGGTCCCAGAGGCTCGATCTGTTTAAGTCCGCCAAAGCGGCTGCCCATACCTGCGGCAAGGATTACCAATGTTGTGTCTTTCATTGCTTTACTGATCCTTTCTTTGTGAATAATGATGCATAAAACATATTGTTATGTAATAATTATAGAGTATTTTTATTTTAATATATATATGTAAAAAGATACATTTTATTAGATTTTAGATATTTTGCAAATTTTTTATGCAAACCGCAAAAAAATCTTGACAATAACGGAAAAAACTGATAAAATAACATTAACTCAAATAATATTTGCGGAGAACTTGCCATGAACGTTTACAAAGGCTGTGCGGTAACAAAAAACATAAACGTCACGTCACTTTATTCAGCGTTTGAAGCTGATATCAAGGACGGTTATTCATCAGTTGGCGAAGCACATGATTTTTGGGAACTTGTATTTGTGAAAAGCGGCAAAGCAGGCGTGTTGGCAGGTGACAGAATTCTTGAGCTTGGTGAAAATATGCTTATATTACATCCACCAATGGAATTCCACAGAATCTGGGCTAACAGTGGT
>SVGF01000079.1 GCA_015056475.1 Clostridiales bacterium | reverse complement strand
GGGGGTATTCTTTTCGGTGGGAGTTACAATGTAGTTTGCGCCGATAAACAATCTGTCCGTGCTATTCTCTACTCCCGAAACCTCACGACCTGCCATGGGGTGAGCCGCAATAAATTCAACGTCGGGACGGAGCATATCCTGAATCTGATATACGATACTGCGCTTTACACCCGTTACGTCCGTGATAAGAGCTCCGCTTTTGAGAAGATGCTGATTCTTTTTAATCCATTCAACAAAAACGTGGGGATAGAGTGCAAATATCACAAGATCAGCCTCGCCGATCATGGTCGCATCAAGCTCTGTTGAGCCCTCGTCTATAATATTTTCTTTTATGGCGTAGTCTATTGAGCTTTGCTCCAACGTAATAGCGCTGATGTGGAATCCAAAGCGCTTTAACACCTTTGCGTAGCTTCCTCCCAAAAGACCAAGACCTACGATCAATATTTTTTTACTTATATCTACTATCATAATAATTCTACCTTTGCACCGAGCTTTTTGATATCATCAAAGAATCCCGGATAGCTTTTTTTGATGGCTTGGGCACCGTTTATTTCCCCACCCGTTTTTGAGAGTATCACCGACATTGCCATCACTATGCGGTGATCGTTGTGAGAATCAAGCATTTGTCCGTTGTATTTCAGCTCCTGCTTTGGTACTGTTATAGTGTTGTCGCCAAACAAAAGCCCTCCGCCAAGCTTTTTCAGTTCCTCGTGCATTGCCTGCCCTCTGTCACTTTCCTTTGCCTTGAGCCTATCCGTGCCCGTAAAGGTTGCGCCGTTTTTTAATGCGGCAAGAGCAAAAAGTATAGGACCGAGATCGGGGCAATCGGAAATATCAAGAGTTGGTGTGCCGCTTGAAATGCTTTCAAAATAATCTTTGTAAACCTTATCGCCCTGCAAGCTTAAAGGATTCAGATTTTGCACGTTTACACTTGAGCCGATATGATTAAAAGCGTCAAGAAATGCAGCGTTTGAGTAATCGCCCTCAATTTTGCCGCAAAATGCGTGCATATCGGAAGGCTTTATGCTTATTTTGTATTCACTTACAAATTCCACGCTTGCACCGAAAGAATTCAATGCGGATATTGTTAAATCAATATACGATCTGCTCTCAAACGGCGGTATTATTTCTATTGAAGACTCTTTACCAAGATAAACGAGCGCAAATATCAAGCCCGTGATAAACTGACTGCTTATATCTCCTCTGACCTTGTAATCCGCGCTTTTAAGCTTCCCGCAAAGTGTTACACAGCTATTATCCTTACTGAATTCAAAGCCGTTGGAATTACAGATATCCTCGTAAACGTCAAGTGGTCTTTGCAAAAGTCGTTCGCTACCGTAAAGAGTTGCTTTTGTGCCAAGGCACAAGCACAACGGAATAAAAAATCGGAGCGTGCTTCCGCTTTCTCTGCAATGCAACGTGGGATTTTGGACCTGCATAAAGCATTTTGGATCGACAGTCACGGTGTCATTCTCCGTTTTGATATCAGCACCAAGAGCTTTTAAGCAATCGATGCTTGCAAGGATATCCTCGCTGTAGTCAACGCCTGTTAAAGTGCATTTTTGACGAGAAAGCGCGGCACCTATCAAAAATCTGTGAGCCATGCTTTTTGACGGCGGAGCTTCAACAGTGCCGCAAAGATTGCACGGGGTAAATTTTGCTATCATTTATTTTTCCTCGGCTAAATAGTCTATCGCTTCGATATATCCGTTAGTGCCGTGGCCCGTGATAGTCTTTACACAAGCAAGGCGCACGTAGCTTATCTGACGGAAATCCTCCCTCTCCTCCACCTTTGAGATGTGCACCTCAACCGTGGGAATACCAACAGCCTTTACAGCATCCAATATTGCAATGCTCGTGTGAGTGTACGCTCCGGGATTTATTACAATACCGTCGGCATTTTTGTATGCGCTCTGGATCTTATCCACAAGGTCGCCCTCGTGATTTGATTGGTATTGCTCAACCTCTATCCCCTTTTCATTGCAGTGACGCTCTATCTTTGCAACGAGGTCCGCGTAGATTTCGCGTCCGTAATGGTCGGGTTCGCGTATTCCGAGCATATTCAGATTTGGGCCGTTTATAACAAGTATTTTCATTGGATAAGCTCCATTCTTTTATTAAAAATATATTCTGCTTCGTCTTGGGCTGTTTCCATATCGGGAACAATGACGTTGGCAGTTGACCTATAAATATTTATTCTCTCATTGTATAAACTTTTAAGCTTTTCTGCAGTATCGGACAGGGGTCTATCATCCGTTGCGGTAAGCCTTGAAAGGTTAGCATCAATGAAGAATATCTTGCCGTTGCGCTTTAATGATCTGACATTCTCTTCGCGCAGAACTACGCCGCCACCCGTTGAAATGATGCGACAGCTTTGCGATGAAACGTCGCGAACGACCTCGGATTCAATATCACGGAAGTATTTTTCGCCCTTTGCTGCTATCAATTCCTTTATTGTGCAAGCGCAACGCCTTTCTATTTCCTCATCGGTATCAATAAGCTCGTAGCCCTCAATATTGATGAGCTTGCCTACTGTGCTTTTACCGCTTGACGGCATTCCCGTAAGGACTATATTTTCCTTTGATAAGAATACCGATGCAAAAACATCATCTGCAACAGATTTTGAGATTTTTGTATCAAGGAATTTTTCCACGGCAACGACCGCCTGCATAACCAGCATATACAGTCCGCCCTCGGCTTTTATACCTCGCGCTCTTGCATCAAGCACAAGGTTTGTGCAAAGAGGATTATATACTGCATCTATAACGCCTTCAAGTTCCGTAAAATTTGCCACGTCAATGGGCTTTGACTCACAGTCGGGATACATTCCCGATGGAGTGGTGTTTATTATTATCTGTGCATCCGAATGATCATTTACAGCCTCGTCATAAGTAATATAAGCTGATGATCGACTTCTGCTGACAATCAGTACACTTTTTGCACCCATATCCTTTGCCACTACTTGAGCGGTCTTTGACGTGCCACCCGTGCCCAAAACAAGCACCTTTTTGTTTGAAAGGTCAAGCCCTACTCGCTCAATAAGCGCCTTCATGCCGTAATAATCGGTATTGTAACCATATAATTTTCCGTTTTTATTGACTATCGTATTTACTGCGCCTATTTTTTGAGCTATTTCACTCACGAAATCAAGGTATGGAATAACGGTCTGCTTGTAAGGAATGGTTACGTTTATAGCTTCAAAATCCTTATTTTCAAAAAAAGGCTGAATCTCATTCTCAGTCAGTTCTATTAATTCATATTTATAATCGGCAAGCCGTGCATGGATCTCCTTTGAAAAGCTGTGAGTAAGCTTCTTGCCGATACATCCGTATTTTTTCATTATATTTCCCTTTTGTCGCAGTTTTCTATCCAGTCAGTACCAAAGCGGCCCGCCAGAGCATCACATATAACGATTGCCGTTGCGGCGTCCTGAACCACTCTTGCACGATGGATAATTGCAGGGTCATGTCTTCCCTTTGGCTCTAAAACTGTATCTGTCATAGCCTTGAAATCTACGGTTTCCTGCGGCTTGAATATTGTGGGCGTAGGCTTTATGGCAGTACGGAATATTATGGGCATGCCGTTTGTTATTCCGCCGTTGATTCCGCCGTTATTATTTGTTACAGTATAAACCGTGTCCCCAACTATTCTCATAGCGTCGTTTGCCTTACTTCCGCGCATATCGCAAATTGCAAAACCTGCACCGAACTCAATGCCCTTTACCGCAGGTATTGAGAACATCATATGCGAGATCATGCTTTCAACCGAATCAAACCAAGGCTCGCCCACACCCTGAGGGACCATTATTACAGCAGTTTCAAGCACACCGCCTACGCTGTCACCGTCAGATGCGGCATCCAATATGGCATTGCGCATTTTTTCTTCGCAAGCCTCGTCAAGCACGGCAAATTTTCTTTGATCAAGGCTTTTTATATCCCACAAATAGTCGCAGAAATCTCTGTCCGAAATGCCCGCACACCTTTTGATATGAGTTCCTATAAAAATATTCTTCTGCTCCAACGCATACTTACATACAGCACCTGCCGCAACAAGTGCCGCAGTTATTCTGCCGCTGAAATGACCTCCGCCGCGGGGATCCTGAAAGCCGTGATATTTGCATTCTGCGGTATAGTCCGCATGTGAAGGACGGGCAACTGTTCTCATATCGGAATAGTCACCACTCTTTACGTTTTCATTTGGGATAAGTATGGTAATAGGGGTACCCGTTGTAACGTTATTAAAAACACCGCTTACTATCTTAAAGTCATCCTTTTCCTTTCGGGGAGTGGATATCTTACCCTCGGGGCGGCGCAACGTTAACATATGCGAAATATAATCGTGATCTATCTTGATTCCAGGTGCAAGTCCGTCAATAACAGCTCCAATATATTCGCCGTGACTTTCTCCAAAAAGTGTAACCGCCACGCTGTTTCCAAACGTATTTTTCATTATTTTGATCCTTCCAAAGCATTTTTTGCCATATCTATCACTTCAAGGCAATTCATCGTTTTCATTTCAAACGTTCCGACTTCGTTAACCGTTGTTACCGTGACTGTGTTTCCATCCGCTTTTTTGTCGTGGAATGCGGCTTTTGTAATACTTTCCCAATCGTAGCAAAGTGTACGGTAGAGGTTGCATTTTTTCAAAACGGTGATCACTCTTTCCCGTACTTTATCACCGCACATGGGTATCATTCCGAGGGCAACGCATTCGCCGTGGTAGAGCTCGCTCAACCCCTCGCTGCTTTCTATGCCGTGACCGATAGTGTGACCGAAATTGAGTATTTTGCGAAGCCCCGATTCCTTTTCATCCTGCTCAACCACGTTCTTTTTTACGTTGAGTGAACGGATTATGATCTCATCGATATTATCGTTGATATCCTTATTCTCAAAAATATCAAACAATATTTCATCTGAAGTTAACGACATTTTTATCGCCTCCGCAAGCCCGTTTGAGAATTGGCGATCGGGAAGCGTTTTTAGTAAGTCTGGATCGATCAAGACTTTTTTGGGCTGGTAAAATGCGCCAACTACGTTTTTAACGTTGCCAAAATTGATAGCAGTCTTTCCGCCGATGGACGAATCTATCTGCGAAAGAAGTGTTGTGGGGATATTATAAAAATCAATTCCGCGCATATATGCGGATGCTGCAAACCCTGCAAGGTCACCCACAACGCCACCGCCAACCGCCACAACACAATCATTTCTCGAAAAGCCGTTATCAAGCATTGTTTGGAGTAGCTTTGAGAAGCCGTCAATGCTTTTTGATGCTTCGCCCTGCTCAATGGTACATATCACTCCGTCCTTGCATTGGCTCAACAAAGCATTTGCATATTCTGCAGGTACTCCTGTATCCGTTACAACAAGTACGCGTCGATTTAAGTTCAGGTGCTCACCTGCGGCGGAAAGAATGCCACGTTCTACTATGATATCGTAGCTATTCACGCCCAAATTCATATTGATCGTCATATTATTCACCTTATATTTCGGTATGTGGTTGGAACGTGCCTGCAACCTTGAGCTGATCGCACACGTTGTTTAATTCCTCTAACATTATTTTGCCGATCTTTGTATCGGTAGTATCGTCAATCTCAACGTAGAAATAATACTGCCATGAATCCTTCTTCATGGGGCGGCTGCGAAGTGCAGTCATATTATATCCGTATTTTGCAATTATGCCTATTGCGTTTGCAAGGGATCCAGCCTCGTGCTTTACGGTGAACATCAATACCGTGCTTGTCATTGTTGGAGTATTTGCCTTTACCTTTGAAAGCACAGCAAAGCGCGTGGTGTTCTCACCGCTTTTGTTGATGTTTGCCTCAATCACTTTAAGACCGTATATTTCGGCAGTTTCAACACTTGCAATGGCTGCAATGGACTTATCGTTTGATTCGGCGACCAGCTTTGCCGCAAGCGCGGTATTGGTCGATTCCTCTGCCTCAAAGCCTCGCATTTGTATATAATCATGGCATTGGCTCAGCGCTTGAGGATGGCTCGTTACTTTTTTGATATCTTCAATATTTGCATCGGGCAAGCCTAGCAGATTCTGATGTATCTCAAGCTCATAGATTCCGTTGATATACAAATTACCCGTGAAAATAAGATCGATAGTTTGTCCTACCTCGCCAGCATAGCTATTCTCGATCGGAAGCACAGCTACGTCACTCTCACCGTTGACAACGGAATCATACGCCGCCTTAAAATCACTGTACGAAACACGATTGCCTTGGGGAAATATCCTTCCCGCGGCAATATGTGCGAAAGCACCTTCAACTCCGCTGTATGCGACCTTAAGACCGTTTTGCATTCTGTACTGATATTCACGTGAGAGCGACATCAAATTTTTGAGATAATCGATGTAATACCCTTTTAATATCTCATCCTCAACGAGCGCAGAGTTTTTTTCGATGACAGCGTCTTCTCTTGCTTTGTCAAGAATAGGAAGACCGTACTCCATTTTATGCTCACAAACAGATTCAACCGCTCTCATTCGCTTTACAAAAAGCTCAGCCATTTTGGAATCTACTTCGTTGATTATCTTTCTTGCTTCTTCCAACTTATTTGCCATTTTATCATCCTTTATTAAAGCTTTTCTGCGATGTCAAGAATCAATCTTTCCGTCTTTTCCCAACCGAGGCAGGGATCTGTGATGGATTTACCGAAGATATGTTCCTCAGCCTTGCAAGCACCGTCCTCAATGTAGCTTTCTATCATCAAGCCCTTAACGAGCTGTTTGATATCGGCATTCTGATTGCGGCTGTGAACGATATCCTTTGCAATACGAATCTGCTCAAGGTATTTTTTGCCTGAGTTGTTATGATTTGTATCAACTATAACGGAAGGATTAACGAGCTTTGACTTCTCGTAAAGCTCCTTTACTCTCAAAAGATCCTCGTAATGGTAGTTTGAAACGCTTCTGCCTGCAAAATCAACGTAACCTCTCAGAATCGCATGAGCGTGAGGATTACCGTCACTTGTAACCTCCCAACCTCTGTACAAGAAGGTGTGACTTGACTGAGCGGCGGTTATGGAATTCATCATAACGCCGAGATCTCCACCCGTAGGATTCTTCATACCAACCGGAGCTTCGATACCGCTTGCTACGAGTCTGTGCTCCTGATTTTCTACCGAGCGCGCACCTACTGCAACGTATGAAAGCAAATCTGAAAGGTAACGGTAATTCTCGGGATAGAGCATCTCATCCGCACAAGTAAAATCATAATCCTTCAAAGCTGCCAAATGGAGCTCACGAATTGCAACTATACCCTTATACATATCTGGCTTTTCTTCGGGGTCGGGCTGATGAAGCATTCCCTTGTAGCCCTGACCTGTTGTTCTTGGCTTGTTTGTGTAGATACGAGGAATGATAATGATCTTATCAGAAACCTGTTCTTCTAACTTTTTGAGTCTTGAAATATACTCAAGCACGGGCTCCTTATGCTCAGCTGAGCAAGGTCCTATAACGAGGATAAATTTATCAAGGCTACCTTCAAATACTTGACGGATAGCATCATCGCGATCTGATTTTACCTGCTCCATACGAGCTGTTAATGGATACTCTTTTTTTACCTCCTGTGGAATAGGAAGCTTTCTGTGAAAATTCATTGGCATTGTTTTGTACCTCATTCTAAAAAATTTGTAATTATAAAAATTTATTGCAATAAATAAAAAAGTCCGCGTTTCGATATGCCACAAAAAGCACGCGAAGGCGGACTGACCGTTCAATGTTTCCGAAGACACAAATCTTACTTTTCGGAATTTACAAAAGACGGGCAGCCCACAACAAAGTAATAAAAATAAAATCGATTGAATCTCATGTCTGCCTCTCCTTGTTTTAATCTTTCGTAATAACAGTAATATTATACCACCTTAACAAATTAAAGTCAATAGCTTTTTTGCATAAATATAAAAATATTTTTAATATTATTAGTCAAAAATTCAGTATTCTGAATAAGAATATACTATTTTTAACTTATTATTTCGCGTTACCTGTTAAATACAGATCCGACCATAAGGTTTTTGGTCCGGTTGTTCAAAAAGATCGTTGACAAGTAAAGTGGGGTGTGCTATAATAAATGATCATAAGCGCGGCGGCGTTGTTGTAAAGCTGCCGTATGCACTAAATGATTTTGTTTTGGAGGACATATGAAAAAGACTTACGTTACTTCCATGCCCGATCATATCGGTGCATTTTTGAAGGCAAGCAAGTGCTTTTCTGCCTTGGGTATCAATATAACTCGAGTAAGCTACAATAAAGCTGTGGATTCCCATACTTTGTTTATTGATGCAGAAGGCACACAGGATCAGCTCGAAAAGGCTGATATTGAACTTGAGAAGATAGGTTACCTACAGAATAATTCAAACAAAACCAGCGTGGTGTTGATAGAATTCTGTCTTAAGGACGTCCCCGGGAGCGTTACGAGCATTTTGAATCTCATTAATGAATTTAGTTTTAACATTTCGTACATCAGCTCGCAAGAAAACGGCACGGATTATCAGTATTTCAAAATGGGATTGTACGTTGATGATCATAATAAGATCTCGGAATTTTTAACTGAAGCAGAAAAAATTTGCAGAGTACGCGTTATTGATTATAACAGCTCTGAAAAGGTTTATGATAACAGCATATTTTACAATACTTACGTTATGGGCTTATCAAAAACGATGGGGCTTTCCGAAAACATCAGCCGCGAGCTTTTGGTTCACGTTAATATGGCTATGCAAATGCTTGACGAAAAGGGACTTTCACCGTACAGAACCTTTGACAGTATAAGCAAATTTGCTGAATTGTTGGGTGCATCAAAAGGTCAATCGTTTATGCCCAGAATTAGTAGGCACGATATTTCCGACAATACACAGATCACGCTCATAGAGCCTCCCTGCGGAAGCAATACAATAGTTATTAAAAGTAACGGACAGTATTTGTTTGTCGATAGCGGATATGCTTGTTACAAAGAAGAAATGTTGCCTGTTTTAAGAAATGTCGTTCCGGAGTTTGATTCCATCAAAAAAACGATCCTTGTAACTCACGCCGACGTTGATCATTGCGGATTGCTTCCTCTTTTTGACGAGGTCATCACAAGCCGCAAAACAGCTCTTTGCCTTAAAAATGAATATCTTGGCAAAGGCGGTTACCGTGAAATGAATCCGCTCCATAAGCCGTATATCAATATTTGCAAGATACTTACATCCTATGCCCCTACAGATCCTCAAAAGATCATTCCGCACTGGAATGACTGTAACGCCTTGACTGAACCTCTTACTCAAATAGGATTTTTTAATTTTGGTGAGCTTCATTTTGAGGTTTACGAGGGTAGAGGAGGTCATTTACCGGGTGAAATAATACTAATTGACTACGCCATGCATATAGCGATTACAGGCGACGTCTATATAAACGTTCACGGACTAACGCCTGAGCAAGCGGAATACAATCAATACGCACCTATTCTTATGACGTCAGTAGATACAGATCCAACGCTTTGCGCCCAAGAAAGAAAAGCGATTATAGGACGCCTTGGCGTTGGCAAATGGCAGATCTTTGGTGCTCACGGATTTAAGAAGGATTATTCTGTAAGCTCATAAATCAGTAAGTGCATAAATATTTCTAAAAAATAATAAAAAAGTTTAAAAAGGGTATTGACAAACAGAAAAAATAGTGCTATAATTTTGTCAAATTTGAATATCACAAAAACGACTGTGACGAAGACGGTTGGAATGTAAAGCTTACAGAGAGTTGTTGGTTGGTGAAAAACAATGGCAGATCATTCAATATGACCTATCACTTCTGAGTCGAAGGACCGAAAAGTAGTAGCTGAGTAGACTCCTTCCGTAATGCTGCGTGAAAGCAAAGGGCTTGTTAGAGTCCGGAAAGTGACGAAATTTTTACGTTTCGTAATTTGAGTGGTACCGCGGGTAGTTTGCTCGTCTCAAGGGGTTTCTTTGGGACGAGTTTTTGTTTTATTCAAATTGGTAACCATTAACCCAAATGTCATGAATGAAAGGAGACAAAAACAATGGATTACAGTTTGAAAGAAGTCGCAGGAAGAATAAAGGCTCTGCGCGAAGCAAAAGGATATACACCAAGTGAGCTTGCAAAGCTTACGGGTGTATCGGTTGAGGACTATATGCTCCTCGAAAAAGGTGAAACAGACTTCAGTTTTACCTTTATTTATAAGTGTGCAAAGGCTTGCGACGTTGAAGTAGTTGACTTGCTCGAAGGAAGAAGCACAACGCTTACTTCATTTGCAATTACGAGAAAGGGCGAAGGTCTTAAGATATTAAAGCAACACGGCGTTGAGTATAACAACCTTGCACCTAAATTCAAGGATAAGCTTGCTGAGCCATTCCTTGTAAAATTCCCTTACATCGAAGAAGAGCAGACTGCTCCCATGAAGCTTAACTCACACAACGGTCAGGAATTTGACGTTATAGTTAAGGGCTCACTTAAGGTACAGGTTGGCAGTCACGTTGACGTCCTCAACGAGGGTGACTCCATATTCTATAACAGCCTTATCCCCCACGGCATGATCGCAGTAAGTGAGGGCGGTTGCGAATTCCACGCTGTTGTTTTGAATCCGCAGGACGGTCTTGTAAGCGAGGAATATCCCGAAGCACCTTACGCTGCCACAAAGGTTGTTGAAAAGCAAAAGGAAGCAACCACAGTTGCAGATAATTTTATCAAATCATATTACGATGAAAACGGTGTATTCAGCGGCATTGAATTCAACAATGCGGATAAGTTTAATTTTGCATTTGACTGCGTTGACGCTATTGCAGACAAGACTCCCGACAAGCTCGCTATGATGTGGGTTGCAAACGATAAGTCCGACCGCAGATTCACGTTCAGGGATATGAAGAGATATTCCGCTAAGACTGCAAACTACT
>SVGF01000078.1 GCA_015056475.1 Clostridiales bacterium | reverse complement strand
TTCACGTCTATCCGTAACAAAGGCATTTAATGTCCTGCTTAATAACACATACAATTCCGGCAGAGATCATATTCTCTGCCGTTTTGTTGTTATGATAGGACAAACTGCTCATATTTACATTGATCCGATCCATCGAATAAAAAGTAGCAATTGCACCTTTTTTCTTTCGCAACGCTGCGTTGCGTAAATTCCTTAAGACTTACTTGTCTTTCGGTGATCTTATATAGAATAAAATACTCCAACAGAAAGATCTGTCGGAGTATCATTCTCACTCATCAATTCAAAATCTGCTCATCATCAAGCTTACCTACGACCTTACCCGCGCAGAAGAATTCGTCGTATTCACCAACAAAAACGTCCTTATACTTGCGGTTTACGGAAATGAGCCTGTCCTTACCCTTTTTCTTGATATAGCCGTTACCGTTTACAACGAATATACCAACCTCGCCCTCATAAACGTCGGGCTGAGCATGAACAAGCACGTTGTCGCCGTCAAAGAATTCGGGCTCCATACTTGCACCGCTTACAGTTACAATAAAGTCAGCTCTGTCGGTCTCTCTCGTGCGCACAACCCTCATTGTATCGTATCCACCGTCGTTGAGCTGATAACCCGCGCCGGCTGCAGCCTTATCCTCAAAATAAGGAATATCAATGTATTCTCCGGCAAGAAGCGTCTGCTTTACCTTCATCACTCTGTCATAATGTGTGTTAAGCGCATTATTAACAGCGCGCTTACCCATATCGTCAAGCTCTCTGTATTTTGACATGAGCCTCTGCTCCTCGGAATCAGCACCTTCAACCTCAACAAAATCGTCGTTAACAAGGTAATCAATACTCACCTCAAAATAATCGGCAATAGCCTTCAACGTCTGAAGCTTCATATTCTCAAAGCCCTTTTTGTAAAGACCGTCAATAGTAGTATAAGAGATATTACTGCCTCTCGAAAGGTCACTCTTTTTCATATTATGCTTTTCAAGAAGCATATCAAGCTTTTCAATAAAATTCATTTTCCACCGTCCAAATTCAGCCTACGGCTTTTGATCGATATAATTGTACCACACTTTTTCAAAAAAATCAAGTATTTTTTACGCTATATCGTAAAAATATTTTAAAAACCCCTTGACAAAATACGATTTAAGGTATATAATATGCTTGTAATTACGACACAGCGTAATTTTTAATACATAATTTTATCTTTGGAGGTAAAACATGAAAACTTTATTCATCACTAAGAACTTACTTAAAAAGCTTATAAAAATATCCGCATACTTACTTGCATTCAGCATGATATCCGTATTGCTCGTAAGAGCGGCACATATGACATTCTTTACAGAGGCTGACGTTGCAACATTCTTAATGCTCGGTCTTGTGCTTTTGTGTGCATACGGTGTAAGCGTTGCACTTGACGTTATCTACTCCACACTCAAAAAGATGCGTCACGTTCAGCCCCTCACTTATTCACCCATCCACCCCTCACCCGCACAGACCAAAGCTCGTGCAATCAGAACAACTATTCCTTATACACCCGCAAAGCGCACTCAGGCTGCGTGATCGGCTGATATATGAACGTTTATTTTCATAACACAGCTAAAGACGAGCTATTAAAATTCGCAATTATAATAGCCAAACACAACGGCAAATGGGTGTTCTGCAAGCATAAGGATCGCAATACCTTTGAGCTTCCCGGTGGGCACCGAGAGCCAAACGAAACGATATTGCAAGCAGCCAAGCGCGAGCTTTACGAAGAAACAGGCGCATTGATATTTGATATAAAGCCGCTGTTTGCCTATTCGGTCATAGGTAAAAGCAAAGTCGTCCCAACGGGCGAAGAAACGTTTGGTATGCTCTATTTTGCCGACGTTAAAGAGTTTGAGCCTGAGCTCCACAGTGAGATCGAAAGCATCCACTTTTTTGACGAATTGCCGACTGAATGGACGTATCCGTTAATACAACCGCTGTTGATAGAAAAATATTTAATGTCAAATACAGATTAACCATCTATAATATCATACCCCGACAAACTACAAATTCGTCGGGGTATATCTCATTTATCATCATATACTGTGTTAAATACTACAACCTTTTCTTAAATAATATAAGCTGTTGATTCTCTCCGTTTTCATCATAAGTAGAGATAAGTAATAAATCCATATTTGCAGCTATACCATAGAGCCTACCCGATTCGCTTTTGAGCTGATTGCCAAGGTATGATGCTTTATCATCAAGAAACTTTACCCTTTCACCATTTGGAAGCGTATATTCATGATTGATGTACCAACCGGTCAGCACGTTGAGATTCTCCACTCTCGGCAACCCTTCATTTTGAAGCAATACATTAAGTTCTTTGATCGTTTGCTCTTTGTACTGTTCAAAATAGCACTCAAATTGTTCTTCGGTAAATTTGCCTCTATTTTGTTTCCAAAAATCAAGTGTAAACTCACCGTCATCATAGCACCATTTACAATACTGCGGATTAATAGTACCATCTTTTTCTCGGGCTATATCACAAACATCTTCGAGTTGCATTCCGCAGCACTTACAAACTCCATCAAATGGAGAATCCAATAAAGTATTTATTGAAACGCCAAAAAACTTTGAAAGCAATTTTAGCGTCTCAGTATTTGGCACGGTTTCACCGGTTTCCCATCGAGAAACAGCTTGCCTTGATACAAATAATTTATCAGCCAACGCCTCTTGTGAGAGTCCCATTTTTGTTCTTAATTCATAGATCACATTCATCATCGCCATTGCGCAGTCCCTCTCGTCGCTGTGTTATATATTCCGCATAAAAACACCTCATCCTTATGCATAACAATTATAACACACAATTCAATACATAACAAGCAACTCGCAGTTGCGGTAATCTGCAAAAGCCACATTATAATATGCTGTTATATTACCTCAATATCGTTTAACTTTCACTCGCCTGTTGACTATCCGCATTCAATTTTTCCCCACATGCAGAGCAATACGCGCAATCCGAATCCATCCTGCTGTTGCAAAACGGGCAGCAAACGCTCTTTGCAACGGGTTTTATTTTTCCGTCCGATATTTCCTTAAATAATGCGGCAAAAACGTATTCTCTCACAACAGGCAGCACAGCAAGCACTCCTATAAAATACAAAACGCCTATCACAGCAAGCGTGATCTTCAACTTCGGTATAAGCAAAAGAATGCACAACGGTAATATCGGTATAACCACTACCAAAGCCAACGCAATATCTAACAAAAGCATCTTCAACTTAAATCCGTCGGTAAGCTTTCTCGATTCTTCAAGTAAAGCTTTTGCGTCGTGCTTGTCGTTATCCGTCACCAAATACGGCAAAAATCTGTATTCATATCTTTTTTGTATACAAAGAACGACCCCTGCAATGGGTATCATCAACCAGATATATGTATTCAGCCAATACTCAGCCAATATCTTAAGCGTCCTTTTCGGCGATCTCGCACCAAAAAGCAACACACTCTGGTCGGGTGAATTGCCGTTGTAGAATTGCAAAAAATACCGTGCCACCCCAACCTTCAGCAGTCCGTCACAAACTACCGCAACCAACGGCACACCAAAGCAAGTCACAAGCGCCAAAACAGATAAAAACCTCCGTTTCCACGTCACACAAAAAGCCTGCAAAACAGCAGATCCTTTATTCTTCATCACCTTCATCTTACTCAAAATACAGCAAAACAGTTTTTTATACATAAAAATATCCTCCCGTTAGTTTACGGAAGGATTATATCAGTATTTTGTTTTTTAGTCAATACGGTGTCGATTTTATTCGCTTTTATTCGACAAAACTTGTGTTTTATCAACAAAAGAACAATTAATATTCAACCGGATCCAGTTTCTCAACCAGCTCAACGCTGTCTATCTTCCACACACCGTTCTTCTTTACGCAGTTGACCTTATACACACCGTCAACCCACTGAGGACGATTCTTCTTCATCTCGTCCGTTTCTTTATCCTCGCCCGTATATTTCTGCATAAGCTCAAGGACTCTCTCCTCAACCTCAACAGAGCAGGATTTACTCCACGGCAGCACCCACGCAATACCAACGTTAATGCTGTATCTGAACGATTGCGCCGTGTAATTATCAAACGGCACTGTCTCAGTATCATAAACGTTATAAATGTAATTTGTACTGAAAAGCGAAGACAATTTATACACAGTAGTTTCTTGTGAAGTATCGTTCAGTATGCATTCTGCGCGTGCAGTCATGCCATCCCTTACAACTATATTCAGATACGCGTTATCGTAAGCAAAAAACGCCGCAACAATGCATAGCATCAATACCACAATAAAAACGTAAATATATTTCAAAATAAATTTCATCAGTCTTACTATCGGCATTAAGTATTCCCCTTTTGTATTATTTCCTTATCTTAGTATATTTTAATACATAATGCAAATTTTTGCAAGTCTTTTTTATAATTTAATTGATAATGTTTACAAATGCCCTTAAGAATACCCAATATTCAAGCACAGTCATAATTACACACACCCCCAAAAGCACCAGGCACCTGCCAAAATATCCTCTTATTTCAGCAGTATTCATAGGGCGAGCCAATCCCTTGCGTCTGATTATTAGTCGAGATACGTTGCACTCAAGTGCGCTCGAAAGTGCGCATACTCCGCACAAAAAATACACCGCTCCAACCGGTATCCCCACAAAAAACAAGTACGCTATCACATTACCAAACGACACCGCAACACTTGCACCAAGCAGTACGCCCATCCTATATGCAATAACGCAAAGCCCACCGCAAGCCAAAAGACTTCCCGCAAAAAACAATCCTCCAACCGATATCACCGCCATCGGGATGACAGAATCAAGCAATACGCTCATAAGCTTTACTTCATCGGGCAGACAAACCTCAACCCTTGCCCCATAAAACGCTCCGCACGTATATGCCGCAATATAAATATATACACAAATAATATAATACACTCTGTTTTTGTAAAGATATCGGGATAATAATGCACCGTTCATAATTCACGCCCTCGGTAAAATATATGAAAGCGTATATATATTTATTACACGACTTCACCCGATCTTTACGACCTTGTTAAATATCTGTCCAAGAACGTTTCTTACTATAACGTATATCGGAATTCCAAAAATAAATCCCCAAAAACCAAACACACCTCCCGAAAACCACAATACAGCGATCACCATCAACGGATTTATATCAAAATGCGTCCCCATAACAAAAGGACTCAAAAACACGTTTTCAAGCTGCTGAACCGCAACGACCACCGCTACAGTCCATATCAGCTTTGCGGGATCATCTGCCAATGCAACCAAACAAGCAGGCACAGCGCCTATTACAGGCCCAAAATACGGTATTATTTCGCATATACCCATTATCAATCCAAATAACAGCGCATTGGGAACTCCCACTATCAGATACCCCACCACAGTAGCAGCCCCCACCAAAAACGCAATAACAAGTTGAGTTTTGATGTAGCTTTTTATTACCCTGTCCGCACCCGTAATCGTATTTGAAATCGGCTTTCTCCACTTTACCGGCACAATAAACTGAGCCTTTGATATAAAATACGCTCTGTCCTTTATCATATAAAAGCACATCACGGGTACGAGTATCAGCACAGGAATGCTCTTTACAAATTCCATAAATGCATTTATGGTAACGTCAAGCACCAAAGCTATGCGTCCCTCAATAAATTCTACTATCTGTATCAAAACGTCATCAACAGATATCGGTATCCCCAACGAATCAACGTAAGAATCCAGCCTTTCTAACGCTCGTTCGATAAATTCGGTAACATATCTCAGTTCTCCCGAGGCAGAAATGATCTGTTTTGTCAACACGGGTAACAAAAAAGCTATCCCACCAACTATCGAACCGAATAATATAACAACGCATATCAGCGCTGATACACCCTTACCGAATCTGGTTTCCATATACCTTTGCAGAGGCATCAAAAGATACGCCGCTACAGCCGAAAACACAGCAGCCCCAAGCAATCTGCCCAAGCCAACGCCAACGTACACCACAACGCCTATAAATACGCCAACGCACAACACTATAGCAGTCAGCTTTGCAAATGCAGCAGTCCTTACTCTCTTATTCTCCTCGGATAGTTTCATCGATGGCATTAATTATCCCCTTAGTGTTATGCATACTGTGCTCTATCTGCAATTCAGATATAAGCACGTCCCCCGTGCATTCTATGATACTGCCGGGAATTATCAGTCTTCCTGTAAACAAGTCCTCAAACAAGCTCCTTGCAACCTCTACCGCCATGACCTTCAGCGTTTCGGTATTAATGTAAACGTCCGAAAGATTCCCCAAAAACTCATTATCCTCGGTTATTACTCTCTTGCCCATTATGCGCTCCAACGGGACAGATTTATTCCTTATAAGCTTAGGCTTAAAGCGTGTTGTCGCACTCACGGTCACATTTCCCGCATTTATTGACAATATCGATCTTGAATTTGCATACCGTTTTATTGCAAGCACACCTCTGCCCGACAGTATCAATCCCTCAACGCTGCCTTGTCTTGTAAGTATAACGTCATATACGTCAAAAACACGCTTTGAATCTTTTTCACAAGCGCCAAACATTATTATATCCGATACCCGTATCAGTTCTCCATCCATAACAACTCCACAATTATACTGTTATAAGCATATTTTACCCGTATATTTTTCGTATATTCCAATAAAAAAACTCCCACGGATAATCCGTGAGAGCGATCATCAATTTTATCAATCAAAACTTTGGTCTTTTTATAAATCTCTTGATTACGTACTCGTATATCACAAACATAACCACAGCACCTGCAAACGGTATAGCAAATCTCTTGAAAATACCAAAAAACTGATCCAACATACCATGATATTTGTTGCGCTTTAACGTAAGCTCATCTTTTTTTGAGGAATAAACGCAGACTATATACCTTTCGTCCTCCTTCTCAGCCACAACCGTAACGTTTGGCATATTTGAATTTGGCGCAAGATAGCTCGATCCAATCTTATTCATTCCCGTGCCGTAAACCGAAAGAACCGCATCACCCTGAGGGCAGTCCACAAAAAACACGCCGTTGACATGGCCTCCATCGCTGTGCTTAAGCAAGTATGCAGTGTTGTTATTTACCTTTGCTATCTCACCCTCATCGGCAAGATCCGAGCTTATTTCGCCGTAATCAACAAAATCATCGATCACCTCAATATCAATGGTAACCTCGTCAAAATCTGCGCCAATCTCCTTTATCTGCTCAAGCGACGTTTCCTTCAGTATCCTGAAGCCCCTTTTTACCGTAACCGCAATATACTCCGAGGCATTCAACGTCATCTCAGTTTTGTTAAGCTTTGAATAAAGCTCCACATTGCCTTCCACGCAGTAGTTAAACGCATTACCATAATCATCCACGCGCACAACAACCATCGATCTCGGGGCAATACAAGCCGTCTGAGTGCCTGTTTCAACGTTTATCTCATCATCATATGTCACAATGGCTATCAAACCTTCGTCAACGTATACAAGCTTACCGACAGTAATTCTCGTATCACCAAAAGCGCTAACAAAGCCCTGCGCCTTGCCATTTTGCAATACAGCTCTCGAGCCCGGGCAAACTATAAGCTTAGTATCCTCATCAAGAGTAATTCCGCATCCGTAAGGTAAATAACCATCATCACTTATCACCATACCCTTTGTGCAAGATACAGTATAGTTATTTATGTCGCTATCCTCTGCAAACGCCACACCAACTATACACAATGCCCATATCATACTGAATACAAATAAAAAGACACGCTTCACGTTATACACCACCTTACTGCTTCTTACGCAATATCTTATACAAAAGCACCGCAATAGTCAACAAAAGTATAACGCAGGACACCACTCCAACAGTGAATACAAGAACGTACGTAAGCTGTTCGTTATTATCCGAAAAATCATCACCGTTTCCGGGCGTTGCCAAAGCACCTGCAGAAGCACTCGGCGTGGGTGAAGGTGTAACAGTGGGCGTCAACGTTGCACCGTCCGGCGGCAGCGTCACAACGGGTGCGGACGTTATAATATCCACAATAAATTCCTTTTCATAAAGCTCGCCCTCATCGCCGTGCTTACCCGATATCTTAAACGTGTATGTAACTGACGAATTGCACACAATGTCTGTAGTAAAAGTCTTGCTTGCCATCGGATTCAAAACACCCTCGCTCGCAATAACCATATTCTTTTCAACTATAACAACGTTGTATGAAGTAAGAGGTGCACTACCTATATTTTTAAGAGTGTAGCTTACAGTCGCAGTCTGACCGTTCAATATCACCTCGGGCACAACTACATACACAGCCTCTATTTCCGCAAACTTTTCAGGCACCTCAACGTATATTGACGTAGCTATACTTTCCTCCTCTATCGGAGTTTTATCCCCATCGGAGAAATTACCCGTAAGCTCGGGGCTTATCACAGTTTCTTCCATCGCAAGAGTAAACTTAAGAGTAACCAACACAGTTTTACCCTTTGCAACCTTACCCACCGTAACAGTCTGCCCGCCGTCCTTCAATATAAGATTTACCGCATCCACAGAGCCCTTATTCTCTATTTTGTAAGTAACAGTAACCACGTCAAGATACTTATACTGCAATACGTCTTTATCAAAGGTATACGAAAGCGTAACACCGGGCAAAGACAAAAACTCTATTGCGGTCGTAGCCTTTGTAGTCTTGGGAGATATGCAAGAAAACTCGTATATAGTATTCGGTGAGAAGCTCAGCGTCATTCCGGTTTCGTATATCTCACCACCCGAAAGGTACGGAATCGAAAACACCTCATCACCGTCGGGATCAAGCACAGTTATATTATCAATATCGCCCGAGCCAAGGTTTGTTACCACAAAAGTGATCTCAACTCTCTGGTTTTTGGAAATATACATATTCTCACAGCGAAGCTCAAGCGACAGTCTGTAATCGCGGCTGGCTACCACTATATTTACCTTTGCTGAGCTGAAGTCTATCTGCTGCTGCGTTTGAGTATGGTCGTTTGACTGATACGTTATATATGCATAAGAAAGCGTTGATTTGCTGACCACAATATCAGCCGTCACCTCAATGGTATCTCCCGGCAAAAGCTCCTCAACCTCACCCAGATATCCGTATACAGAGTCATATACCACAATACCCCTTACAGGAACGTTGGCATTTGACTCAAGCACGAGCGAAAGCGTTACCGTATCACCCTGAAGAATATCGTCCCCCGACTGATAGCTGTCATAAGAAGCGTCTATATTGATATCCTCTTTAGTAATATATACAATGCTATCTCCCGCGCTTGATACTATCGACTCCAGATCCGAATCCTCATAAGGCAATTCCATACCAAAATCATCATATTTTGTGTATGCCACCTTTACGTCATACTGAAATACAAACTCATCCGAATCATCAAAGCCAAAAAGCTTTCCCAATATTTCTATAGAGCCACCCGCAGGAATAGTATAGCTCTGCTCATACAACGTGTTACCGTAATTATACGAAAGACCGCTCAACGTTTCGGAAATACTTATAGCACTTATCTTAACCGCTTCACTTGAATCATTCTTTATCACGTATTTCATGGCTGAGCCGTTCTTTGAAGCGCTCGATAGATAATAATTACCGTTGTATTCGTAAATACCCGAATCATCAAAATCTATTCCAACCGAAAGCGCATCTCCATACGCACCAACTCTGCCGATACACACAACCGACACCGATATCAAAAGCAATAACGCTATTACCGTACCCTTTACAAGCTTTATTATATTCCTCATATTACCACTCCAAAATCAAATATTTTTGTTTATTATATTTTATCATAAAACGCTCTATAAATCAACTGTTTTTTTAAAAACGGCAAAAATAGGCACAAGTTTAAGCAAAATCCCATCAAAACGACAAAAACCATCGCAACGAGATCCGTCACGATGGTTTTGCTTGTTAACTTTTGTGCGAAAAAACTTATTAGTTCTTTCTTTCCTTTACCTTAGCAGACTTACCTACTCTGTCTCTCAAGTAGTAAAGCTTTGCTCTTCTCACACGACCGTACTTAACCACTTCGATGTGGTCAATTCGTGGGGAATGGACAGGGAAGCATCTTTCAACGCCAACACCGTAAGCGATCTTTCTTACTGTGAAAGTCTCATTGATACCGGAATTCTGTCTGGAGATAACGATACCTTCAAAAACCTGAATTCTTTCTCTGTTGCCTTCAACAACCTTAACGAAAACCTTTACTGTGTCACCAACGCCAAAAGGTGTAATGTCACTCTTGAGCTGCTCTTTAGCGATCTCTCTCAATATATCCATAGTTCCCACCTCCTTAACTCTTAGATGTTCATGCCCTGTGCATCTCTTTGTGCACCAGTCGTCTTGGCAGCGGACCATCCGTATTTAACAGACGTATTATACCACATATCCGCCAAATTTGCAAGGACAAACTTGACGAATAATTGTAAACTTTTTATTAACAAAATTCAAAAAAGCTCTATCTGTGCCGTTTCAGACAAATTCGTCAGAATACCGTTATTTCTCAGCACCTCAATAGTGCTCTTACCTATACCCGAGCGTTTTCTCAGGTCATCAACGGACGTAAACTCTCCGCCTTCTTCCCTGGCGTTGTAAATTGCCTCTGCTGCAGACGGAGGTATTCCGGGCAAACCGCAAAGAGGAATTCTAATGCCGTTTTCCTCCAGAGTATATTTCGTTCCGTGCGATTTCATAAGGTCAACGGGGTAAAAGCAGAATCCTCTGCAATACATCTCGTATGCAGTTTCAAAATGCGGCTGCATATCCTGATCCTTGGGTGCAGCATCCTTACCAAGCTTTTTAACCTCAAGGAAATGATCCTTTATCGCTTCAAGACCCTTAATACCTATGCTGCCGTCAAAATCGGGAGCTTTTATCGTAAAGTACGTAGCGTAGAACGCAAGCGGATAATGCACCTTGAAGTATGCAACTCTGAACGAAGTCAACGCATAAGCCGCCGCGTGAGGCTTCGGGAAC
>SVGF01000077.1 GCA_015056475.1 Clostridiales bacterium | reverse complement strand
GGACAAATCAGAAATCGCCACACTCGTAACACTCACGGGCGTGGTAGTAGTATTACTGATGGTTGTAAACCTCATAAGTGAGCTTTTCACAACGGTTAAAACGTTGTTCGGTCTGTGAATATAATTGTAATATGCGCTCTTGCGGTAGCCGTAACGGTGATCATCACGCTTATGAAGGAATTAAAGCCGGAATTCTGCGTGATAATAAGCGTTGCCTTTGGTGCAATAGTGCTGAGTGTGCTTGCAGGTCCAATAAAAAAGGTAGTTGACCTGTTATTCAGAGTTGCAGAAATGACGGGAATATCCCACGATCTGCTTGAGCCCATGATAAAGATTGCAGGAATATCACTTATAGCAGAATTTGCAAGCTCAATTTGCATGGATGCGGGGCACGCGGCAATAGCAGGAAGGGTTGAAACGACCGCAAAGATAACCATTCTTGCGCTTTCCGCGCCGATAATACTTGATATTCTTAATAAGCTTACAAGTGTAATACGATAATACGGAGATGGGAATGAAAAAGAGGCTTTTAGTCTTAAGCTTAATAACGTTTACTTTACTTTTTGGCTCAGTCGCGCTTGCAAACGATGACGCGGTGGATATCACACCGCTTCTGGATGAATTGTTGACCAAAACCGATCTTTCCGAATGGGATGAATTCGTTGAGTCCAATGATATATTTTCCGCTTATTCCCAAAGCCTTTCACCCAAGGAATTAATACTTAAGATCATCAAGGGCGAGGCTGAGCTTTCGTTTGACGAAGTGTTGAGCTCACTTTTTAACAACTTTACAAACAGATTAAAGGATCACGCACAAAACGCAACCATTCTGTTTGGCATAGCATTACTTTGTGCAATACTCGAAAAGCTATGTTCGGGAATATCTGACGGAAAAATATGCTCACACGGCATAAATGTTTTAAGACTTTGCGCGTTATGTATTGCTGTGACAGGCTTTGCGGATGCACTCAGCATTTGCTTTGACGGAGTTGGTAAAATGACTGATTTTATGAACAGCACGTTTGCAATATTCAACGTGTTGATAAGCACGGCAGGTGCAACAGCATCGTCGGGAATACTTACCCCGTCGGTAGTGACCATAACCACAGTAACGTCAAACATTATTAAGGGATTGGTAATTCCATTGCTTACAGCCTCGGCTGTGCTTTGCGTGTGCTCGTCAATTTGTAACCAAGGAGTATTCTCCTCTGTTTCGGGTACTGCAAAAAGGGCGTCCGACAGAGTGCTGGGATTGACGTTCACGGTGTTTTTCGGGCTTGTGACCGTGCAGAAACTTACCGCAGGTGCGTTGGATTCGGCATCATTAAAAACTGTAAAGTATACTTTGTCATCATTTTCAATGTACGGCGGAGCATTTTTATCCAAAAGCTTTGACGTTGTAACAGGTTGCGCAGTTATGCTCAAAAGCGTTGTGGGAGGAGTTGGTATGATAATACTTTTGACTTTGTGCTTCTCCCCTGCAATCAAGCTGCTTGCAGTTTCGATTATATACAGGTTTACAGCTTTTTTGATATCATGCATAGGCGAAACAAAGATATCAAGCTGTATGATGAGCATAGGCTCGGTGCTTGGAACTATGTTTTTGTGCATTGCAACCTGTGCGGTATTATTCTTTGCATTATTGACTGCACTCAGCACCGCAGGAAATACGCTTATAGGTATATAAAATGAAGGCACTTCAAGAATTGCTCGTTATATTTGTAGGATTTGCAATATTCTATCTGATATTCGATTCGATGATATCGTCGCAAAAGCTAAAGCAATATACTTCGTTTTTTGTGGGAGTATGCTTGCTTGCGGTAAGTGTTTCGACCTTGGCAGACGGGATAAATATAAACGTTGAAATACCTTCCCTGAGTATTCCCGATACAGATACACCCCACGGCATCAACGGATTATGGCTTTCAAGCGAAGAAGGAATAAAGCATTCCGTAAAGAACGTACTGAAAAATACATATCCCGATATTGAATTTACAGTACGGGCGCACAAAACTCCGCAAGGGATGATGCTTGTCTACATTGGCATAGCAGGACATCCCCATGATATGAATGATGAAATACGTCAATTACTGAATAAAAAAATAGGTATATCCCCAACTAACGTGAATATATATTTATCAAAGGAGCAAGCAAATGGCAAATGAAGCATTGCAAAAAATAAAGCGTGATTTGAGGTCACTCAGCAAAAGGGATGTAATGATCTGCATTGCAGTAATGGTCGTTGTAGTTCTTCTGTGCTTTAACAAGAGCAATACCGCTCAGTCACCGCCACAAAATGACGATTCAGTTGCAGCTACTGCCGACGGCACTACACCGCTTGAGCAAAGGCTGGCTAACACGTTGAGCAAAATAGACGGTGCGGGCACAGTAAGCGTATTCATAAATACGGATGATAAAGCAAACGATGTGATAGGCGTTGTGATATTGTCACACGGAGCGGATACACCACACGTGAGAATACAGCTCCAGCTTGCAACGCAAACCGCGCTTGGAATCGAACCATCAAGGATCAAGATCTTCGAGATGAAGGATTGAATATAAAAAAATCAGCTTGAAAGGAGAGCTAAATGAGAATTAATTGGAGTTATTTTACAAAGCAAAGAGGGATCGTGATCATAAGTCTGGTTATGTGCCTTGTGATATTGGGCAGCGCAAACTACATATACACCAGAAACAACACCAAAGCACCAGAGATCCCCGACGGCTCCGACAGCGTAACGGTTAACCCCGGAAGCGACGACAACAACGAAGGCGAGCAGGATCAGGTGACCGACTCTCAGACACAACAGGATTATTTTGAATCCTACCGCGCAAACAGGCAGAGCATCAGGGATATGGAAATGAAATACGTTCAGACTATCTCCGGTAACGATAATGCGGATGCAGATGTTAAAAAGGAAGCTGAGGCACGATTGCTGAGCATAGCCGCCCTTATGGAGCAGGAATTAAAGCTCGAAAACCTGATAAAGGCAAAGGGCTTTGAGGACGCAATCGCATTTGTTGAGGATGGAGCGATAAGTATTGTGGTAAAAGCCAAAGAGATAAACTCCAACGAAGCAACAAAGATACTCAAGATCGTTGTTGACGAAACGGGCGAGCCCGCTCAAAACGTGACCATAATTACAAAAACTTAAAAAAATTCCGTTGCAATACTTAAAGTAAAGCAACGGAATTTATCTTTTATCAGAACCACCATGCCGGGAAGAACCAGAGCAACCAATTTGAAATATAGGTCTCCGACACTTTTATACCCGTTAATGCAGGGAAGAAAATTACAAACAATGCGGCAACTACCACAAAATATCCTGTTATCAACCACTTACCGATCTTGATGTGATTCTTTACGTAAACAAGCATATACGCCGTGCTCAGCATAACAAACGGCAATATCGGGAAGTAGTGATATATAAACGTACAGCGCTCAACGAGCATCCAAGGCAGATACAATGCCAATATAGCAACGAATATGGGAACCATGCGTCTATCTCTATTCTTAAGAGCTATGATGGCTGATGCAACTACACCTGCAATGCCCATCCACCATACCGCAGGATTACCCATCGTTACGATCGTACCCCTTATGCCTTCAGGATTATCGGCGGAATTATACATCCACAGCGGTCTGCCTATCACCGGCCAAGTGTACCAAGCTGACTGGAAGCTATGAGTTTCGCCAATTACCGATTCGCTGTGATACTTGAATATCGACAACTGCAGGTCAAGAATGTCGGCAAAAGTATAGGGCTGACCTTCAGTAACGTGCATATACGGTATGAAAGTAGCAAAATACAACGTTGCAGGGATAACAATGAACGCAAGCACGCAGAAAATACCCGTTTTTAATATGCTGTCAGTAAAGAAACGCTTTGTCCATGTGTATTGATCCTGAAGATCATTCTTTCTGATAAGCCTCTTGTGCCACATCTGCTCAAATATTGTGATTGCAAACACAAGCGCAAGTCCAACCGCACCGTAAGCCATATTCCACTTTACGGAGATGGCGCAACCCATAAACAAGCCAGATGCAAAGAGCAATGCGAAGCTTCTCTTTAATCCGAGGTTTTGCGGTCTTGAAACGTAGAAATCGTACATGAAATAGAACATCAAAAGCACGAAAGTTACGCCGTAAACGTCTATTGATGAGATTCTTGAATGCGTAAAATGCATAAAATCAAACATCATAAGGAATGCCGCGGCAAATCCGCCAAAGCTGTCCTTTGTGAGCTTTTTGCCGAAAAGATACATCAACGGAACAAGGAGTATTCCGAATATTGTACCCATGGCTCTCATACCAAACATGCTTGTGCCGAATATTGCCATACCAAGTGCTATAAAAAGCTTTCCAAGCGGAGGATGAGTCCACTCGTAGGGACGGATCCCGTTCAAATGCTCATAACCTGTTCTGCCGTGGTATATTTCATCAAAATAGGTACTGTTCATGTAATCATGGGAATAAGGAATTGCGTAGGGCTCATCAAAAAGCGCTGCAGGATCTCCATGCTCCTCTGCAACCGTACTTTCAACTATCGTGATATTTTCCCATGCAGTCTTGCTATCGTCAACAAATATACCTATCTCGCCAAGCTCAAGGTTATTTCTGTTTGTTGTGAATTTTAAATAACGGCATTTAAGATCCTCATCATAATTCTGATCCGATGATACGACCTTGAATGCTGCGCCCTTTATATCATCCAGATGCACCCTCACACGTTCGCCCTTATCATTGGTCGTCCATTTGTAGAGCATCTTGTAAAATCCCGCTGAACTGTCATAATACTGGATCGTCATTTTACCGTCAGTATTAATACCGAAGAAGTAGTTGATTCTTGAAACGTGTACTTCCTCGCCAAGGTCGATTATAAAATACTCACCCGCTTTTGACGTTGTCCAATACGTTTGGGGCATAACGGTGGAGCCCAACTGATAAAACGCAACGACCGCATACACCAAGGTCATCACAGCCATAATTATCCAATCTCTGGCGGTTAATTTCATTTTGTAATACGAGGTATTGCAAGCATTATCAAGTCTTGCTTGACGCCTTGCTTCTTTTAATTCACTCATGGTTTACCTCCTCTATGGATTCATTGTTTGTTCTAAGCGATGCGGGTTTTGATATCCAGCCCTTGACCGCAACCTTTATCGTAAGCACTATCATAAGCAAGAATGAGAGCACCTCTATTCCGCCAAGAAGCATTACGAGCTTGTCCGTGGTCATGGGGTGGCAATATATATACATTACGTTTAAGTTATATATATAGTATGTGTTTATAAATATCAATGCTGAATACAGAATCGCAAGGTACATAAATCCTCGCTCCTTAGTGATCATAAATATAAACAATGCAAGCGCGATTGCCGGGAACATATATCTTTCGTGCATTTTATGTGCAAAGGTAAACACCGTTACAATGAGCACGAGCGACACTATAGACATTGCCGCAGGAGCAACAACCGATTTTTTTCTTGTTGCAATGATCATAAAAACTATTGCAAGCACTATCGCAAGCATTATACCTGCAGTTCCCCACTGAGAATAGGTAAAGCCCCATATCTCACCCGTGGCAACGGAAAGATTCTTACCGATCATTGCCCAGAAATTAAAGCCGTTCAGCGACGCATAATTGTATTGCCCGATCGTTCCCATATAAAGATTTGGTAACCACAAGGGATTCTCAAATCCCATTCTGATGTAGAATGGCAAAACTACAATAATGCCTACGCCAACACCTGCGCCCACTGCTATCAACATCGGCTTAAAATTCTTGTTCTTAATTATTTCAAACAAGAGCACAAGACCTATAGCCGGAGTGAATATGATTCCGTGCGGTTTCATAAGCACCATAAGCGCAAATGCAATGCCTGCGCCTGCCCATTTTTTGTCAAGAACGCAAATAAGCTCTATAAGTATGAGCATTGTGAATAATGAGTCCACCTGCGCCCAACCTGCAGAATTGATCCAAGTTGCAGGATTCATGACGTAGAATACACCAATAAAGAAAGCCCACTTTTTGTCAAGGTATTTGCTTGCCACTCTGTATAGTATCCAAGAAGATACTATATCGGCAATTATGGAAGGAATTCGTATCAAAAGATTTGATACAGCACCGCCCATAAAGCCTTCAAGAAGCTTTATCGGTATTCCCAAAGGTGCAAGAATATACA
Source organism: Clostridiales bacterium (assembly GCA_015056475.1). GTDB lineage: Bacteria > Bacillota > Clostridia > HGM11327 > HGM11327 > SIG351. Next base: position 4,967 of record SVGF01000077.1, on the reverse strand, counting down.
TATAAAGCGGTGGATAATCAATAAATCCTACCCAACCTGAGTACATATTAAAGAGATCCGTAGCAGCATAGCCTGACCAATACTTGAACATATTGATATCATAGCTGAAGCCTACAGTAAACAATGCAATAACGACTCTGAACAGGAATCCGCCTGCCAGAATAAATGCAAACGCTTTTTTGAGCTTATTATCCCCTGCTTTTATATCACCCGCCTCGGCATATACCAATGCAAGTATTGCAAGAACCATATACCACAAGAATGCAAAGAACATCCACTTAATAGAATCAGCGTGCTCTGTGCGTGAATATCCTGCCCAATGGTCCGTTGTGGGGAAATCAGCATCGTTGCTGTACGTGAGGTTGAATACTCTGCCCGGTCTGTCCTTTACCTGCTCAACCGTAATATCATCAAACCACGCTTTACCCGAGTTTATCATTGAATATCCGCCCAGAGTAAAACACAGTTTTACCGAATCTTGTCCATCCGCGGTATAGAACGAGAATCTGACCCTTGACCACGTGCGGCTACCCTCAATGGAAGTTGATACAAAAGTCGTATCAATTACAGATATCGTAGCGCCGTAGCACGGGGATTCATGGGTAGATTCGGGTACACCCTCTGTTTTTATCCATGCAACTACAGTGTAATAGTTATTTGGCTGTACCGGTATCTCCTGTACGATCCTTGCATCATTCTTTTCATTACTTTGTATCAAGAGTGAGCAATTACCGCCATGAGATACAGTATTGTCTACGATAAACTCCGAAGCGCCGTCATAATAAGAATACGTATCCCAAAATGACATATCGTCCTCAAATCCGCCGTTACTAAGAATATTACCCTCTACAAACTGCGGAACGTTTTCCAGCTGAAAAGCATCTTTCGGAGCAACATCGACCTGTTTAACTGTTATATCGTCAAACCAAGCTTCACCCGTATTCTCTGCGCTGTAGCCGCCTAATGTGAAGCAAAGCTCAACATTGTACTGATGGTCACCTGTTATAAATGCAAAATCAATTCGTTCCCAGCTGCTGTCACCCTCGATGGATTCGGATACGTGCAACGTTTCCATTATTGATATTGTTGCACCAACACGAGTCTGTGACCAATCGGATGATTTTACGTTTGATACCATCGCATATGCTGTAACCGTATAAGCTGTTGAAGGAGTAACCTTGAGCTTATACACAGCTCTTGCATCATTTTTTTCATCGCTCCTGATATAGAACGAATTGTTTCCCGACCTTGCATTTACACCGTCAATAGCAAATTCAGATCCGCCATTGTACGAATATGTGTACCAGGCAGACGTGTCGCCCTCAAAGCCTTCCTCCAATACTACGGTATCAGCGACAGCAACGGTCGGTCTTACCGCAGGAATAAGCATTGAAAACGTACACAAAAACAGTAATATAAAAACCAACAAATGCTTTCTTGAATGCATAATGTGTTTCCTTTCGGTCAGTCTTTCTTTTTGTTGTCATATCTTGTGTATTCAGCCAACCATGCAACCTCAACTGTGGAGGTAGCACCGTTTCTGTGCTTAGCAAGAATGAGCTCACCTATTCCGGGTTTTTCGGTATTACTGTTGTAATACTCGTCCCTATAAATAAAGCATACGATATCGGCATCCTGCTCGATAGCACCCGAGTCTCTCAAGTCACTGAGTACAGGTCTGTGATCTGTACGTGCATCGGGGCCTCGACCAAGCTGTGCAAGACATATTATAGGTATCTCAAGCTCCTTTGCCAAAGACTTTAAGTCCCTTGATATCTCTGCGACCTCAAGCTGCTTACTGCCGAGCTTGCTGTTACCCGTAATAAACTGGAGATAGTCGATGAATATCGCCTGCACGTTGTGCTCTATCTTCATCTTACGTGCCTTGGAGCGTATTTCCGCAGTTGTAACAAGGCTGGAATCGTCAATATATATAGGAATATCCGTAAGTGCACGGACTGCATCCTGAAGCTTCATCCACTCGTCGTCATTCATATTGCCGCCCCTGATCTTCTGCAGGGGGATGTTAGCTTCCATACTTATTATACGCTGAACAAGCTGACTGGCTGACATTTCAAGGCTGAACATACCAACCGGCATTTTACTGCGCGCGGCAATATTATATGCCATGCTCAACGCAAGACTGGTTTTACCCATGGCAGGTCTTGCGGCAACGATTATAAGGTCCGTTTTCTGGAAGCCCGCGGTAACGGCATCAAGATCGTCAAAGCCGGACGGAACGCCTATTATCTGACCCTTATGAAGCGCAATTCGCTCGATATCCATGTACGCATCAAACATTACGTCGGTAAATTCTCTGTAATCCTTAACGCCTCTGTTCATTGCAATGCTGAATATCTTTTTTTCAGCCGCATCAATGAGCTGTTGAGGCTCCTGATCACCCTCGTAAGTTTGATTCATTATGTCTTGTGAAAGAGAAATGAGCTGGCGGTAGGTAGTTTTTTCGTGAAGTATATCGATGTAATTATCAATATTCGCCTTTACGGGTACTATATCCATTATTGTTGAGATATATTCAAGGCCGCCGACGATTTCAAACGTACCTCTCTTGCTCAGCTCGTTTACAAGTGTAACCATGTCCAACGGCACAAGGTCATCACTCAGTGTAACGAGCGCATTGAATATCTCTCTGTTATTATCCCAGAAAAAATCGTCGGGCTTTAATTCCTCTACTGCTTTTCTGGCATGCTCGGGGCTTGCAAGCATGGCGCCAAGTATCGCCTGCTCCGCCTCCTGATTGTTTGGCATTGTCTGAGCCACGGTATTATCCTCTGATTTTGTATTTTTATAAAAACTCAGTTATTACTGATCCTTCTGTGCTATAACTATGTTAACGCTTACGTGAACGTTTGTATGGAGCTTTATCTCAGCTGTATACGTGCCGAGTGTCTTGATAGCCTCGCTCAATGTGATCTTTTTCTTGTCGATCTCAAAGCCCGTTGCCTTCTTTATAGCTTCTGCAATTTCCTTTGAGGTTACAGAGCCGAAAAGCTTTGAGCCTGAGCCCGTCTTTTCGTAAAGAGTAAAGGTCTTGTCCTTGAGCTGAGCCCCCTGCTCCTGCGCCTTTTTGAGTTCCTGCTGAGCTTTGAAATTTTCGGAAGCCTTACGGTTTTCGAGCTCGTTTACGTTTGTCTTTGTTGCTTCGATAGCAAGCTTTCTGGGGAAAAGGAAGTTTCTTGCGTAGCCGTCGTTAACCTCAATAACGTCATCCTTTTTGCCCTGCGATTTTACATCCTGAATAAGTATTACCTTCATATTTTTATCCTCTCTTGATCAGAAATTATTTACTATTTTCTCTACCAAAAATGCATACAAAATGCCTATGATACAGTTTACATTATATTTTACCACACTTTCATTTAAATTGCAATATAAAGGCAGGTATCTTGACATACAATTTACAATTTTTTATAAAATTACATACAAATAGACGAAAACAGAGCTTACTCGGTTGCAATATCAACTAATTTTCGATTGAAAATATACTGATTGTGTGTTATAATTCAATTATCATAGCAAAGGATTTGTGTAAGTTCATGAAAGCAGTAATTACAGATTTAGACAGAACTTTATTGCATACCGACAAAAGTGTATCCGATTACACGGTAAACATACTAAAAAAATGCCGTGAAAAAGGAATACTTGTTATAGTTGCCAGTGCAAGACCTCAGCGAGATATGAAAAAATGTGTTGGCGAAATTGAATTTGATGCCATGGTTGTGTCAAACGGAGCAAGAATTATATATGGTAAAGATATCATTGAAGCAGATATCCCAACTCATACGGCAAGAAACGTTTTAAGCGCATTAAAACGACATCCCGACTTAAAGATCACACTCGAAACGGGTGATGAAGCTTACGCAAACGCAGTATTTGATAGCTATGAATCAATTTACTGCGAAGATTTAATAAGCATTGCAGAAAAAGAAACTGTATTAAAGCTGATAGTAGGTATAGAAGACGAAAAAACTGTTGATATCGTTAAAGCCCTGTTATCCGACGAGCTTTACTATTCCGTTGCTCATTCACATTTGATGCAGATAATGAACAGATCCGCAACTAAGTGGAACGGAATTAAGCAAGTCTTAGCACGCTTTGGTATTTCAACAGATGAAGCTATTTATTTTGGCGACGACAATGACGATATTGAGTCCATAAAGGGCTGTGGACTGGGAGTTGCAGTTTCAAACGCCATACCTGCAGTACTAGACGCTGCAGATAGAATTGCTGATACTAACGATAATGACGGCGTGGCAAGGTTTATAGAGGAAAATCTACTATAACAGAGAGGTTGGTATATGAAATTCATAACAAAAGAACCAATAAACAAGGGCTGGTCAGGTGATAAAAAATACTGTGTTACCGATGAAAACGGCACACGGTATCTTTTGCGTGTTTCCGATATTGCACAGCACGACAAAAAGCTCTCTGAATTCAACATGATGAAGCAGGTAGCATCCCTCGGTGTGCCAATGTGCCAGCCTATAGAGTTTGGTACTTGCGAGGATGGCGTATATTCCATCCAAAGTTGGATCGACGGCGAAGATGCAGAACAGGCGCTGCCTAGCTATTCTGATACCGAGCAGTATGTATATGGAGTTCAAGCGGGACGTATTCTCAAAAAGATCCACTCCATTCCTGCTCCTGCAACAAATGCCAACGGTGTTGCCATAGAAGATTGGGAAATCCGTTTTAACCGCAAAATGGATCTTAAGATCAAAAAGTACGGTGAGTGCCCCATCAAGTATGAAAACGGACAGGCATTCATCGACTACATAAATGAGAATCGCCATTTGCTGAAAGATAGACCGCAGGTGTATCAGCATGGCGACTACCATATCGGTAATATGATGATCGACAGAGGCGGTCAGCTCCACGTTATCGACTTTAACCGTAACGATTACGGTGATCCGTGGGAAGAATTTAACCGCATTGTGTGGTGCGCT
>SVGF01000076.1 GCA_015056475.1 Clostridiales bacterium | reverse complement strand
GGTATATTGTGAAGGCCACAGACAAAAGCCGTCGTGATGCTTTGCCGTGATGATTATGCCCTTAAAGCCCGTTTCCCTTGCAACCCTTGCCCATTGCTCGCAATCAAGCTCTGTAGGGTTAAAGATCGATTCGGGCTCATCGCCCAATCCCCATTCTCTGTCGGTATACGTATTAACGCCAAAATGGCAGAACATATACATTTCCATATCAAACCAATCAAGCTGACGCTGTGAAGGCTTGACCTTTGCCGCTTCCAATATAAAATTATTCATTTGTGATCTCCTTTATAATTCTAATTCATTAGTTACAACTTCAAGCACCTTTTCGCCAAGTGCTTTACTGCCCTCAGCATTAAAATGCAAGCCATCACCCGCATCATAATCCTGCCTTTTATCAACTATAGAATAAAGGTCATTGACCGTGAGCGAATATTTTTGACCAAGCTCTCTTACAGTTTCGTTTGCACGCAATACTCTGTCGTTAATTTTGTGATACTTATACTCATCACCGCCAACTCTTACCGGCGTTGACAATGCAAGAACTATTTTTGACGATGGAGTTTTCTCCATTATGCTCTGAATGTAATAATCATAGCATATTTTATAATTTTCGGGTGTGAGATGCCATATTCCGTGCAATCCGTTGTTGACATGAACGAGCTTTATGCTGTCGTTTCTGCCGAATTCGTCTATCATAAGCCCAACCTCTTTTATAAGGTAAATATTGTCAACAGCCTTTGACGATATGAGCTTACCGATAGAAAATCTATCGCCCAATGCTTTTTCTACTGTGCCACCGTAGCCACCCAATATTGAATCACCGAGGAATAATATTCTCTCGTTTTTTTCGGGGCTGCTCCAGCTTATGTGTGACCATTCCATACTTTCCCAAACAGGCATATGTAAAACCTCCATAATACGTGTTAAGTTCATTATAGCACAAAGTCAACTAAAAATCAACAATTTAATTCAAACCCCGAAACCTCGTACGTGGTTTTTACAGTAACATCACCGTCATCCTTTCGTTTTTCATATTCTCTGCTTTGCAATCTTCCCGTTACAACAACGTTACTTGATACAGTCAGCAACGATGCCCTTTTTGCATTTTCGCCCCAATATATTACGGGTATGTAGTCGGACTTGCCGTAACTCCTATTTACCGCTATGAGCAAGTCGCATATATGCTTACCAAACGGCGTAACTCTATAAATCGGTGTTTTGCAAACGTAACCGTCAAGTTTAACGCAATTTACGTCCTCCTCATAGGGTAATACGTTTTTACAAAAAGCCGTCACCACAAGCCTGCTTTTCTTATTCATTGCAAGGTCATCCACCTTCAGATAATAATTGTACGACCTTAGCTGCCCCTCTATTCTTGCCTTGTCACCCGATTTTATCCTATGCTGCACCAATAACCTTTCGGGAATGGTAACAGGCACGCTATCCGTGCGATTTGAAAGCCTTTTTATATCCAAAAAGCAGGAATAGAATTTTTCTCCGTACACAGTATGGGATAATTCAATTTTATCGGTCAATTCTCCTGCCAATTCTATTGAGTTTGTTTTTGTCTGTATATTATCCATTTAGATTCTGCCCTTTCTTTATTTTGAGGAATGTTGTACTCCGTTTGAATCTATTGTAAAATTGTCGTTATATATCAATCTCGATACAGTAACAAAGCTGTAGCCCTTTTCAGTCAAGCCTTCTATAACCTTGGGTAACACCTGTGTTATCACCTTGGAATTATTGTGCATCAGAATAATTGAGCCCGATTTTGTTTTTGTAAGCACTCTTTCTATTACTTCATCTGCAGTAACCCCCTCTTTCCAGTCTATAGAATCAACGTCCCACTGAATGCATTGAAAGCCAAGCTCATTCGCCGTCCTTATAAGATTATCGCTGTAGCTTCCGTAAGGCGCTCTGAATAATCTCACCGCGCTTGAGCCTGCGTACTTTTGCTGGGTCTGCCACGTTGTCAACAGCTCATTTGTTATTTGCTCCTTTGACAAGCCCGCCATATCGGGGTGAGTCAGCGAGTGATTGCCAATCTCGTGTCCGTGGAGCTTAAGCTTTTTTACATCCTCGGGGTATTCCTTTGCCCAAAAATCAACCGTAAAAAACGTTATAGGCACACCGTATCTGTCTAAAATGCTGATTATTTCGTCGGTATATTCATTTCCCCAAGCAGCGTCGATGGTCAAAGCTATTTTATTGTCGGATCTGTCAACAGAATAAATCGGTACAAGCCTTTGCTTTGATATTTCTATTGCTTCTGGCATTGCCTCCCCTATAATAAAGCTTATCACAAGCAGAATGCATACTCCTGCAGTAGGCGATAAAAGCACCTTTGATATTTTTAATAAGCAGTTTGTCACACGTTTTGTAATTCGTTCCAATCCACATACCTCCAAAAGTAATATATTTCATTATATGCCTCGATATAATTAGGGTATGACATAAAATAAAAAAACTAAATCAGGCAACTGTGCAAATTTGTACTGTTAATTTATTGAAATCTATGGTATAATATAGTATAATGTATATTATTTTTGAGGAGGCTGTTATATGGATCTATCATCGGACAAGATAGTATACTTTATCCGCCATGGCAAGGATGACAGCCGATTCAGAGGCGGTTGGAGCAGAAAGCCACTCGTGCGCGACGGGCATTTTCAAGCGCAAAAACTTGCAGAAAAATTCTTTGAAGTGACAGACCCTGCCACAATAGGCACGGTATTCACGTCCGATCTGCCCAGAGCCGTGCAAACGTCAAAGCCCATCTGCACAGAGCTTGGAATAGACCCCATACATAAATTCTGTTGGCGCGAGGCAAACAATGGCAAGCTTGCGGGAATGCCAAACGTCGAAGCGGAAAAGCTCTACCCCGGGCTGTATTGGTCGTCACTTGAGCCAAACGAGCATTACCCCGACGGAGAAAGTCCAATGGAGTTCTTCCACCGCATACGCAGAGCGCATATTCAGCTTCGCGAGGATATTTTAAGCGGCACAATAAAATCGGATGTTATCGTCTTTACCCACTCGGGAGTGATCAACGTATTATATAGTCTTGTAAACAGAACAAAATGGTCAAATAAGGACAGATCGTTCAACATTCCATACACAAGTGTGCACGCTTACAACGTTACGCAGAATAAGATAGGTCGATATCTGTAAAATATAGGAGAAAATATGAAATTCAATTTCAAGGATAAAAACGAGTATATAAAGCTCATAAAATTCGGTATAGTTGGCGCTATGAATACATTCATAGACTGGGCTATCTTCTTTTTGCTTACTCAGTTTACCGCAATTACACCGTGGATAGCTCACGTTATCAGCTATTCTTGCGGAGTTATCTCCAGTTTTTTGGGAAATAAATTCTTTACATTCAAATCCCGCGGAACAAAAACGGGAGTTGAAATGGCAAAATTCATTGTGTTGAACCTCTTATCGTTGGGAGCTTCAACATTGGTTATGATACTCTTTGCAGACGTACTCCAATGGAACAGCTATATTGCAAAGATATTCTCAACGGGCGCTTCTATGCTTATAAATTACATCGGAAGCAGATTCTTCGTATTTAATAAGAAATAAAATAAGGACGTATATATATGAAAAAACAAGTTAATTTTGCAATAGTGGGTTGCGGAAGAATAGCACCCTTTCACGCCAACGGAATAAAAGCTGCGCCAAGCGCAAATCTTGTTGCAGTATGCGACATCATTGAAGAAAAAGCAAAAGATTTTGCAAATGAGTACGGCGTAGAAAAATGGTACACAGATGCCGAGACAATGTTTAATAATGAAGAAATAGACGTTTGCTGCGTATGCGTGCCCAGCGGATATCATCACGATATTGCAATAGCCGCTGCAAACCACGGTATAAACGTACTCAGCGAAAAGCCACTTGACGTAACAAAAGAAAATATGCAGGCAATGATAGACGCATGCAAGAAAAACAACGTTAAGCTTGGCGCGATATTCCAGCGCAGGACCTATCAGGCAGCTCAGGAAGTAAAAAAGGCTGTAGAAAGCGGTGCTTTTGGAAAGATAACCATCGGCAGCGCAAGCCTTAAATTCTACAGAGATCAGGAATACTATGACAGCGGCGACTGGAGAGGCACTTGGGAGCTTGACGGCGGCGGCGCGCTTATGAATCAGGGTGTTCACGGTATCGATATGATAAGCTGGCTTATGGACGGAGTTGAAAGCGTTAATGCAAACTGCCAAAGACTTTTGTGGGATACTGAGGTTGAGGATACTGCAGTTATCACACTCAAATACAAAAACGGCGCTATAGGTGTAATCGAAGGCACAACTTCAGTTTACCCCGGACTTGAAACCGTATTTACAATCGGCGGACAGAATGGCTCCATCATTTTTGGCGACAACAAGATATATAAGTGGATATTCAAGAACGATACACCCGCAAGACCAGTTATTGAGAATGAATACGCAGGCATTAACTGCTCCTACGACGAGCACACTCCTCACTCCATACAGATCGAGGATATGGCAAAAGCAGTTATCGAAAACAGAGAGCCAATGCTCACGGGCGAAGAAGCTATGCGCACCGTTTGCGTAATTCTGGGCATTTACGAATCATCAAAAACAGGCAAGGAAGTCAAGATAGAATACTAATATGAAATTCAGCGATATAATTTGTCCCAAGTGCGGTTTGGAGCTACATATTGATGGTAATTCATTGAAATGCAATTCAAATCATTGCTTTGACTTATCGTCACAGGGCTACGTTAATCTTTTGCCCCCGCACAAGCAGGGCTCCATTCCGGGTGACAGTAAACAAATGGCACGTGCTAGGCGCACTTTTTTGAACAACGGATATTACAAGCCCATTGCCGATGCCATTTGCGATGCGATAAGTATCCTCTCACCCCAAAAGATTGTTGATATCGGTTGCGGCGAGGGATATTACACAGGCTTACTCAAGCAAAGCTGTGAGGCAGACGTTACCGGCTTTGATATTTCAAAATTCGCACTTGCTTATGCGGCAAAGGCTTACAACGACGTAAGCTTCTGCGTGGCAAATCTTCATGCGCTCCCACTAAAGGATAAGGTTGCAGACGCTTTGGTTTGTTGCTTTTGTGCTTATGATGCAAGGGAATTTGGCAGAGTGCTTAAGGACGATGGAAGATTCATATTCGTTATCCCGGGCAAGAGGCATTTATTTGGGCTAAAGAGTGTACTTTACGAAAATCCGTACGAAAATGAAGTAGATACCGCCATTGACGGCTTTGAGCTTGAACGTGCACACGAATTAAGCTTTGACATCACGGTAAATGGCGAGGATATCGGTAACCTTTTTGCCATGACGCCATATTATTGGAAAACTCCCAAGGAAGGCTCTGCCCGGCTTTTATCACTTGAAAGCCTTGATACTGAGGTAAACGTTATAGTCTGCACGTACAAAAAAATCTCTCTGTGAGGATATATGGATATTATAGTTAAATATGCCCATCACGTCACAGCCGCAATAGCCATATTGGCGGCACTCATCAATTCGGTCACGCGATTGAACGTAATAACAAAGCGCAGATTTACTTTTTCTTGCGGATTCTACGTTACGGAATATTTTATGACCGTTGCCGTTATATTATCGTTGTTTTCAGGGATAGTAAAGGGTAAAATGGTGTTGGCGTCACTTTTTTGTGCATTGGTGCTCTGGATCATAATAATCCTGAGCTATAAACTAAGGGGGTTGGTGTTTATATCGGTGCACGGCATAAGGCGCAGTATGCATTCAAGACTACAGGATTACCTTTCAAGTTGTGCAAGCCACAACAATTCCGACCGCACAAGCATGTATATATACGGCGGCGATTCAAAGATACCGTGTAATATGATAATATTTAAGAGAGTTCCACGTAAAGTAATAAGATCCGTGCTTGATGACGTCAATGTTTTTTTGAGAGAGTATTCACTCGGTGGGACTTTTACAAACCTGTTCTCGCTTTTATTAAACGCTGCTGCTGTTTACATAGCATTAAGCGTGATATTATAGCGTTTTAATCTCATTTTTTTGCAAAAAGTAAAAAAACAGGGTTGACAAAAACCAAAGATTGTAGTATAATATTACTGTTCGTTTGGCGAACGCTAATATTCGCAGTTGTGGCGGAATAGGCATACGCGCACGTTTGAGGGGCGTGTCCGAGAGGGTACGGGTTCAAGTCCCGTCAACTGCACCAAAAATTCCAAGTCTACGGACTTGGAATTTTTTTATCCAAACCGCACGCTTGGTATGAAATCCGCCTCGACGGCGGGTGGGGGTGAGTTTGGTTTATCGTCTACAGACTGCAACCATTTGTTAAATTTGAGCTCATTTTTTCTGCAAGTTTAATAACGTTTATCTCAACTCACCATAAATATATTGAATTATCCGCAAAACCGTGTTATAATTGTAACAGCTTCTCAAAACAAACCGCCAAAACGAAAGGTTCTCCCATGCTGAACATTCCACGTAGCGAATTCATTGATAAATTAATAAAATATGCAGACGATTTTTGTCTGAACGGAGCTTTAAGAATAACCGTCCACGGCAATATTGACATTGAGGAATGCTTTGGTTTTGCTGATATTAATACCAAAGAACCAATAAAGCCCGATTCAGTGTTCGCATTTTACTCACTTTCAAAGCCGTTTTGCGCAATAGGAATGCACGTACTATCTCAGAAGGGCTTGATCGATCTCAACAGCCATCCTTCAAAATATGTGCCCGAGCTTAAAACACTTCACGAGGGTGTTACTATAAGAAGAATGCTCCACCACAACAGCGGTATTCCTGATTTTTCGCCAGACATGGTGACCAATACCACCACAAAGAACCCCTCCGAAAAGCTCAGATCTGCACTCGGTAATCTTTGCGATACTCCCATGATGTTTGTTCCCGGCGAGGGATATACGTACATCAACTCAAATTTTTGCTTGTGCGCGCTCATTGCAGAAAACATATGCGGAATACCCTACAAGGAGTTTATAAAAAAAGAGGTGCTCGATCCGTTGTGTGCTTACACAGCAAAGGTATACGATGAGCTTGAACCAAGACCTGATATGGTTCACGGTACGGAATTGCTCGACGGCAGGCTCGTTCACGTGCCTGTTGCAACTTTCGGCATGTTTGGCGCAGGTGATATTGCAGGCACGGTTGACGACGTTTACAGGCTCAATATCGCAATAAAAAACAAGCTTCTGCTGAACGAGCAGGAATGGAACGACGTTCTGACACCTTCTCCCCTTGGCGGAATGGGGCACGGATGCTTTGCAGGATATTGGCACGATAAATTCAGAATAACACACAACGGCGGACACACAGGCTTCAGGACTATACACATTCAGCTACCCGAGGACGATTTTGATATCATTCTGCTTTCCAACAGCGGATGGGGCAATGCAAGGTTTGAGCTTGCGGATATGATATATGATGAATACTACGGCAAAGCTACGGGCAGAACAGATACAATGAAGCTTGATGGGAAGTATATTGATAAATAATGTGAAAGGCTTACAAAATGTACATATGTGAAGACCCCAAATTGTTAGCTGAATGGGATTGGGACGAAAACAATAAAATGTCACTGGATCCACATAAAATCACACATGGTTCAACTAAAAAAGCTCATTGGATATGTGAACATGGTCATAAGTATATTGCAAGAATTGACCATAGAACCATTATGAAATCTGGTTGTCCATATTGTGCAAAAAAATTACCTATTGTAGGTGAAAATGACCTTGCTACAACTCATCCACATTTACTTGATGAGTGGGATTACGAAAAGAACAACAAATTGCCTAAAGATTATTTATCCGGCTCAAGCAAAAAAGTTTATTGGATTTGTAAAGACTGTGGGAATGAGTGGCAAGCCTCTATTGCAGATCGAACATTGCAGGGTAGTAACTGTCCTGCATGTGCGCTAATCAATAGAGGGCAGGCTAAAACAAAATCAACTATTGAAAAAAACGGATCTTTGGCAGAAAGTTTTCCAGAACTTATAAAAGAGTGGGATTACGAAAAGAACACAACCATAACGCCGCATGACGTTCATCGTAGTTCAAACATCATTGTATGGTGGAAAGACTCGCTCGGTCACTCATGGAAAGCATCAGTTCGTAACAGAGCTACCCAAGGGGTAGGATGTCCATTTTGCGCTGGAAAAAAGGTTTTATCTGGATTTAACGATTTGGCTACAAAATTTCCAGAAATATCACAAGAATGGCACCCAATAAAAAACGGTAGTTTATCACCAAGCGACATTACTGCACATAACGACAAAAAGGTTTGGTGGCTTTGTCCCATGTGCGGAGAATCATATGAAACATCTATTTATTCCAGAACATCGTTAAAAACAGGTTGTCCTATCTGTGCAAATAGGACCGTTGTAACTGGTAAAAATGATTTAGCAACAATTTTTCCTGAAATTGCAAGTGAATGGAATTATTCAAAAAATGGCAATTTATCACCAACAGATTTTGTATTCGGTTCAAACCAAAGGGTTTGGTGGCAGTGTAAGCATGGTCATGAGTGGCAAGCTACTATTGTCGACCGCACAACCGGAAGAGGTTGTCCTACCTGTGCTAAAGAAAGTCGACCCTTATCTCGTCAGAAGACTTATTTAATGAACAAAGGTTCCCTTGCGGATAGATATCCCGATATTGCAAAACAGTGGCATACAACAAAAAATGGGACTCTTACTCCAAGCGATGTCACTTCCGGTTCAAGTCGTACTGTTTGGTGGGTTTGTGAAAAAGGTCACGAATGGCAAGCCATAGTATATAGTCGTGTAAAAGGGAACGGATGCCCTTTCTGTAATTATGAGCATAGCACCTCTTTTCCTGAGCAAGCAATATATTATTATCTTAAACAAATTACAACTGCTATCAATCGCTATAAGCTCAACGGAAGAGAATTAGATATCTTTCTTCCATCACTCAATGTCGGCATTGAATATAATGGTCGTTATTATCACAAGAATAGAATTTCACAAGATACCGATAAACTATTGTTTTTCAAAAAGCACAGTATACGTGTAATAGTGATTCACGAAGGAAATGTTTCAGAGATTAACAACGATACAATTTATTTCAAATATGTAAATAGTGAATATTGCAATCTTGACTTCGTCATCAATGCAATCACTACGCTTTGTTCTTTACCATCAATAGAAGTTGACATTAACAGAGATCGCTCAAGTATATATTCTCTATATATCGAAAGTGAAAAAGCAAATAGCATTGCAGCAAAATATCCTTGGTTAATTGACGAATGGGATTTCGAAAAAAACGGAAAACTTACACCATGGCTTATTTCATATGGTTCAAAAAAAATGATCCATTGGAAGTGTTCAAAATGCGGTTACAAGTGGGAAGCTGCTGCCTATTCTAGAAAAAACAGCGGTTGTCCGCAATGCGCTAATCGTATAAGAAATAACAAACACCAATCATAATAAAACTGCGCACAGCACTAATTTGCTGTGCGCAGTTTCGCAAGAAAAACCATCGATCAATCATTAACATACGAGAACCATATACTACCCGTAGTCGTTCTGATCTTACATACCCCGCCATTTTTTGTGTTTGGCACGTGCACGCTACCCGTGGTTGCATCGGCATCAAAAATCTTTTCGGAAAGAAGCGTTCCATGCACACTGCCCGTTGTTGATTGGATCGAAAGCGTATCCGCGTCACATTGTTTCAGATCGATGTCGCCTGTAGTTCTTTTTAAGAACATATTATTGTATGCTATAACGTGATTCATTTCGATCTCGCCCGTGCTGCCGTCCGACTCAAGCTCTAAGCATTTTACGTTTGATAATTCCGTATCACCGGTTGTGACGTTAATGCAAAGCTTGTTGTTGCAAAACAGTTCTTTCAGCCAAACGTCGCCCGTGGTCACGTCAATATTTACGTTGTCTGCAAAAGTCGTGTCCATCTTAACGTCACCCGTGGAAAGATCAATATTTATATCCTTAAAGGTGAGCCCGCCCTCTATATCAACGTCGCCCGTTGCCTCGTCAATTTTAAGCCCCTTATATTCAGCATCAGGAAGATAAACCTTAATGCCCGGTGATGCAAACGATATCAGCTTTTCGTACCATTTTCTTTCATCAACCACCCTTATCTCAAGCACTCCGTTTTTAACCTCTGCCGTGTGAGTTATCTTTGTTAAGTCCCTGCATTCAACAATACAATTTCCATTTTCAGACGGCATTATAGCTATATCAGCCGTATCCGTATTTATCACAACTGATTCAAAACCCTCGTTGATCTCAAATTTATTCATATTATAAACCTCCCCGTCAAGTCCTTCTATCTTCCAGTCGTTCAAGCCGATCGCACCGGCAAACAGCCCTACTCCAAGCGCTATAAGAACGCATCCCAATATAAGCATTTTCTTAGTAGATCTCATTTATGATTTCCTCCTTTTAAAGCAACGTTTCGTTGTCCTTCCCAACAATTTTGTGAGTGCTACCATTCCCTTTGATGCCATCAATGAGCCGTAGCACGTAAATACAGCCAATCCCGCACAGATAAGAGCCGCGCTTATCGCCAGAACACCCGTGCCTTTTTCACCTAACGCCAACAAAGCCACACCTGCAATAATCACTGCTATCGAGCTCAGGCATAAGCTGAAAACCACAGCCCAGAGCGTTACCGCAACAGCCCACAATGTCACCCATAATGCATAAACCACCGCAAAAAACGAAATAAGCAACGCTCCCCATACGGGTGAGCCTATCACAAGAAGTGTTATTTCCAAAGTACTGCGCTTTCTTTTTGGTGTGTCGCCTGCAGGCTTTGTCGGTGCAGCGTCACAAGCTATCTGCTCCACCACCTCGTCCACCGTGCCTATCTGTGCAACAGCCTCCTCCTCGCTCATGCCTTCTTCTATCTTGTCATCTATTATCTCGCTGTAAAAGCTTATCCTCTCGTCAACGTCACAGCCAGCAATTAGTTTAAGCCTTTTTCTCAATGTCGATATAAACTCTTGCTTATTCATTCATTTCATCCTCCTTTATTATAAACTGATAGACGGACATTACCTCTCGCCACTCCTCCTTAAATTCCTCTATACGCTTTATGCCCGCCGGTGTTATGCGGTAATATTTGCGGAGTCTGCCTGAATGCTCGGACATTCTTACCGTAAGCATCCCCGCCACCTCAAGCCTTTTGAATATTGTGTATAGCGTAGATTCCGACATATC
>SVGF01000075.1 GCA_015056475.1 Clostridiales bacterium | reverse complement strand
ACCGTAAATCCTCATTATCCATAAACAACCCTTGGCTCCACCTGACGGGGGAGCTGGCGCCGTAGGCGACTGAGGGAGAGAATACACCACCCGTAGGGGTCTGCGCCTCGACTGTCCACCCCGGCCTCTCACCATGGGAGAGGTATAACGCTTTAGCGTTACGGAGAGGATAAAACGTACACATATCGTAGGGCAGGGGCGTGCTCCTGCCGTTTATTATGATTTACAATGAGGGAAGATGCTATCTTCCCCTACAAACTACCGTATTAATGTGTAAATCTGCATTGATCCCGTAGGGGTCGACGTCCTCGGCGACCCATTCTATCCGGACCTAATTTCACCGTAAATCCTCATTATCCATAAATAACCCTTGGCTCCACCTGACGGGGGAGCTGGCGCCGTAGGCGACTGAGGGAGAGAATACACCACCCGTAGGGGTCTGCGCCTCGACTGTCCACCCTTGCCTCTCACTTTGGGAGAGGTGTCACGCTTCAGCGTGACGGAGAGGGCAATACGTACATCACGCACCCAATGTGAGCGATTTGTGGATCACCCCTACGGATTCTGCGCATTCATCCGACAAAACGTCATTCACCTTGTAGGGGTCGACGTCCTCGGCGACCCGTTTTACTTAACCGCACCCCGTAGGGACGACCATTGGTCGTCCGTCTTCACCTGTGTTTACTACAAACGGCAGGAGCAAGCTCCGCCATACGTTACGCACTCGATGTGGGCGATTTGTTGATCGCCTCTACGGATTCTGCGTATTTATCCAACAAAAAGACATTAATCTTGTACGGGTCGACGCCCCGTTTTGCTCATGTGATATAACTCACACATCAATGAGCCCGGTAAAATATAAGGAGAATTATATGGCAAAAATTATAGCGATCTGCGGAAAAATATGCAGCGGAAAAACGTATTATTCCAATAGATTAAAAGAAAAAGAAAAGGCTGTTATTTTATCGTGCGATGAATTAACAAAGGAATTGTTTGATAATAACCTCGGCGAAGAGCATGACGAAATGACGTTGAAAATTTGCAACTATTTTAAGAAAAAAGCGGTCGATCTGATAAACGTAGATTGTAACGTGATCTTAGATTGGGGTTTTTGGAAATCTGCTGACAGAAAAAGCTTGACCGAGTTTTGCCGTTCTCAGAATATTCATTGCGAATGGCATTATATTGACGTTGATGATAAAACGTGGAATAAAAACATCGAAGAACGAAATAACAGAATACTAAACGGCAAAGGTGGTTCGGATTATTATCTGGATGAAGGCTTGATGGGAAAATTATTATCCCTTTGGGAAGCTCCCTCAAAGGATGAAATTGACGTTTGGCATAAGGTGCAAAGGGGATAGTCTTTTTGTCGGAATCTTCCCATATACACCACAAAAACAAAGCGGTCAGAACTTGTGTTCTGACCGCTTTTATTATCGTCGTCTAATTTATTACATAACAATTGCAGAGGCTGTTATCTTAACAAGCGCAAATCCCATTGTCGTTGTGTCATCAAGATCATAAATGAGAGTGATGTTGATGCCGGAATCAGAAACGGGAGCAGAGATAGTAGCAAGCTCTGCGGGGATGTCAGCAACAGCCGCACCGTCAGCACCTGTGAGCTCTGTTGTTGTAAGAACAACTGCGCTCATCATGCCTGTTGTAACTGTGAATGTACCCTTTGCTGTGTAAGCAACAGCGTCGTTTACCTTAACTTCGAGTGCGAACTTGTCAGCCTTGAGTTCAAGAGCAACGTTGTACTTAACTTCTTCTTCAGTAGCCTCAACTGCAAATGCACCGCTAACTGTGTCAGCGTAAAGAACTGTGTCAACAGGTGTGGAAACCATTGCGCTCATGGGGAACTTTGTTGTGATAACAAAGCCGTCAAACGTAGCTTCAACAGCAGTAGCACCTTCAGCAGAAGATGTGAATGTGAACTTCTTGTCAGCGTATGTGTATGTGCCTTCTTCTGTGTAATCAACCTCGCCCATTGTTGATGTTGTGTACTTGTAACCGCCAAAAGCGTCAAGAACAAGCTTTGTGTCATACTTCAATACCATGGGACCCATAGCCTTTTCAATAACGCCAACGTACTCGCCTGCAACGTCAGCGTAAGTAGCAAACTTAGCTGTTACGGACTGGGGCTCAGCTGCCATAGCGGAAAGCTTGAATGCAGCTGTGATCTCCTTGTTAGCAATAGTACCCTCAACTGCAGCGGGAGCTTCAACAGCAACGCCGTCCTTAACAGTAGCTGTAAATGTGATCTTGTCGCCGTCTATAGCAAACAAGCCGCTCTCTGTGATAGTGAATACCTGGTTCATCATGGAGAATGAGCTTGCAAATGTGTACTCAAGACCGTAACCGAGTGTGAGCTCGTAGTTGTAGTTAACAGTACCTGCCATAGCAGATTCCTTAACGTATGTACCCATGTATGTACCGAGGTTTTCTTCACACTTGATACCCTTAGCTGTGGGGTAGTCAGTTGTACCGTCTTCGTTTTCCTTGGGGGAAACGCTTGCCGCACCTATCGGTACGTTTGTTGAGAATACGAGGTTTGCGCCCTCAACCTTAAACGTTGCCGTCTTGGGAGCTTCGTTTGTGGAATCGGAGTAAACGAACATATATGTGTCGTCTGTGTTACCGATAGTACCCTCGCCCTTAAGGTTGGAGTATGCTCTGTCTGTTGCGATAGAGAACTTAGCGTCTTCAGTTACCTTAATGAACCACTTCATGGGCATACCAAGGTTGGATGCATCCAATACGTATTCACCGGCAATAGCCGTTGTGTCTGCCTTTTCTTCTCCGCCGCAAGCTGTTGCAAACGTTGCAAGCATAGCGAAACAAAGAAGGATGGAAATAAGTTTTTTCATCATAAAATATTCTTCTCCTTTAACGTGATAAAGTGATGTATATATGATACTCCAAAATAAAGAATAAGTCAATAGGGAATTTATAAAAAATACAAAAATTTTTTAATTATTAATTAAGATTGTGCAAAAATTTCTCTCACAAAGTCGGATTGTATAAATATTAACTCAAAATTAATCGAAATATAAAAATATTATAAAAAATGCAGATTTATCTGTTGACATTAGCATGATAATGTGCTAAAATATTACTCAACGATTACTTATATTTTTGGAGGCAATTTATGAAAACTGCAGAAAGCTTTTTTAAGTGGGCATTTGATACAAGAGGCAAAACAGTAATGGCTCTTAATAACGGAGAGGATATCACAAAGGAAAAGATGTTCCTTTCCTTCTGTTCACATGACCCTGCATTTATATCACACGGTCCCGCAGGGCTCAACGCAAGCATCAAGGGTATTGGCTTCATGCCAAAGTATGAATACCTTGAGGAAACACTCGAAGCATACCTCAAGCATATCGATACTTTCGATCCCGAGGATAAAACTTATTCCAAGAGAGGTCTTGAGCTTCTCGTTAAGTGGATGTACGGTCCCGAAGCAAGAGAAAGGATCGACTTCACAAAGGTTGGCAGCCTCGAAATGGCTAAGCAGCACAGCTACATCAACTACAAGGCTAACCCCGAAGCAACACTTTTGTTCTACCAGCCCCCGATGATCTCATACGAGCTCAGAGGTAAGATGGAGATCATTGATGAGAACGACTCCGGCAAGAGAGAGATCTATCAGCAGTTCATCAACGCTCAGCACGACGTTTATCATCACCCCAATAAGTCCATTTGGCTCACACGTCCCGCATACGTATTCCACATCGAAGAGGTTTACGATAACTCTGCTACACGTGACGGCTTCGGCGCAAAGATGGTTTACCCCTACTGATAGTCCCTGCTAAAGAGGATAAAGCTCCTTGTGACCCAACGGATCATTAGGAGCTTGTTATATTAATATCGGAGGATAAAATGTCAAAAAATAAACTCATAAAAAGGGTATGCGCTGTGATGCTTGCGCTGTCCTGCCTTTTGGCGAGTGTTGGTTGTTCTGCAAATAACGCTCAGCGCAGAACTGATACCACCAACACCATGTACGTCGGTTATATTGGTACTTCATTCCCGACGTCATATATGCCTTGGCAGTCGAGGGACGGCATTGCACCCACTGTGTCAAGCATGATATACAGCACACTCTTTTCTTATAACGATATTACGGGCGAATACGATCCGCTCCTTGCGGATGAATGGTGCTATACCGATAAGGAAGGCAACCCCCTCACAACTGCTGACGGTGGGGTTGATTACGACCGCGTTGCCCAAACTTACAGCGAAGAGCAGTCCTTGCCCGACACTAACAAGAAAAAGTACATGGTAGTGCGCATCAAGCTCAACGAGAATGCAAAATGGACCGACGGCACACCCGTTACGGTAAACGACGTGTTCTTCTCGTTCGACCTTTGCGCAAATAACAAGCTTTCAAATCACGCAGGTGCATTGGCTTGGGTTAGTGACCTCAAGCATAAGTATGATAACGGCATCCTCAAGCAGACCGGTATCTATACTTATGACAACAACACTCCGGGCTACCCCATCAGCGAGGACGAAAAGGATACCGTAATGTATCTCCACGTAAACACTGTCATGGGTGCCATTGCGTCCCTCTTTACGACTGTGCTTATACTTCCTCAGCATATCTGGCAGAGTGCTATAAGCTCCGATATGCCCATCAACAGCACCACACCGAGTGAGGAGCTAAATTATCTCTACCAGCATCCCGTTGGTTGCGGCCCTTATAAGCTCGACAGAGATAATACCAACAACGCCATGATCACGCTCGTGAGAAATGACGATTACTTCCTTACAAAAGAGGACGGCTCAAAGCTCTATAACGTTGAAAAGATAAAGTTCATCCTCTATCAGGATCAGAACGTTGCAATATTTGCCATCAAAAAGGGTTACATAGACGTGCTTGATGCCTCCATTCCCGCAAATTACGCTACACTCTTTGAAAAAGAAAAGAATATCAGCGTGCTTTCCGTTGGAAATACGTATGCAAAGTCCCTCGTAATGAATATCAACCCCGTTGAGAATCAGAAAAACTCAACACGTGATCTGCTTTCCAACGTTGATTTCAGGCGTGCCATTGCTCTTGCAATAAATCAGGAGGAGCTTATTGACGACGTGCTCGACGGTGCGGGCACAACTTACCCCGCAGGGCTTGTTTCAAGCTCAATGACAGCAATATATAACGAAGAAGCAAATATCTTAACAGGCGATTACGAGCAAAGGCTTGCCGAAGCAAACGCCATTCTCGACAAATACTCCACCGAAAAGGACGAGCTTGGTTACAGACTGCTCAACGGCAAGCGTATCAGCTTTGATATACTCACAAATCCCGGTGACCAGGATTGTGTAAGCTTCCTACAGGTTCAGCTGCAAAAGATAGGTATTGAGGTAAAATTTGCCGCAGCAGGCAATTCTCCCGAAAATACTTACCTCTATCACAGCAAATTTGATATGACACTTCAAGGAATAACGTTCTCAACCTCAACGGTTGATATCATGTTCAATTCTCACTTCGTAAATCTCAATAAGTCCTCCAATTACGGCAGACTTATTAACGATGAGCTTGCGGCTAAGATCAACGTAATGAGAAACACGTTAAACCTCGACGAAAAGTATCAGCTCATAAAGGACATCCAGGTTGACCTTGCAAACCTTTACTACAAGGTGCCTTTGTTCAGTTCAAACGTAACTTCTGTTGCAAGAACTGACAGATTCACAGGCTTTGTTGCAGATGAATCTCAGACAGCTTTTAACCTGAGCTCACTTCAGAACGTGGAATTTATCGGAGATAAAAAATGAAACTCAGCTATGTATTACAAAGAATAGTTCTCACGATATTTATTTTTGCGGTAGTAATGACTCTCAATTTCTTCATTCCCCGTTTGGGTGTTGAAGATCCTGCAGAGAGATATTACCCTCCGCAGGGAAATATGTCGGACGTTGAGTATAATATAATCAAACAGTATACCCGTGAGCAGTACGACCTTAACGGCTCTACGTGGGAGCAGTACGTAAAGTACGTTGCTAAACTCATGAAGGGTGACCTCGGCAATTCATTCAAGAGTGGTTCACCCAAGGTTAGTGATCTTATCGCTGAGCGCATACCGTGGACGCTCGTGCTGTCGGTATCCACAATGCTTGTGGGATTGATATTCGGTCTGCTGTTCGGTGCCTTTGCGGCATGGAAGCGAGGCAGATGGCCCGATCTGTTGCTTTTGAACGCATCGACGTTTACGACTGCACTTCCGAGCTTCTTTATAGCACTCATCCTTACACTCGTGCTCGGCTTTGAGCTTGAGTGGTTCCCTGCTTATACCGATTCAAACATGGTTGCAACGTTTGACTGGAGCTGGGATGCCATTGCCAACGTTGCATACAATGCCGCATTGCCCGTAATGAGTACGGCATTCGGCAGTATCGTAGGCTATGCTCAGACAACGAGAAACAGCGTTATCTCCGTTTCAAACGAGGATTTTATACTCACAGCCCGTTCAAAGGGCTTGTCAAACAGCAAGGTGCTCTATAAGCATACGTTGAGAAACGCGCTTTTACCCATCGTTACAAGCTTTGGTATGAGTGTCAGCGGTCTTATCGGCGGCTCAACAGTCATCGAAAAGATATTCAACTGGAACGGTATGGGCACACTCTTCCTTGAGGCAAACAATACAAACGATTATCCGCTTATGATGGGTATAATGCTCTTTATGTCAGCTTTTGCATTGGTTGCAAACCTTGTTACAGATCTTTGCTATTCATTGCTTGATCCGAGAGTTACCGTAGGAGGAGAAAGACGATGAAACAGAAAAAGACGTTTTTTGAATCCCTCAAAAGTAATTTCTTCGTGTCGCTTTTCATTAAGCTCTGGAAGCATCCCAAGGGCAGAATAGGCCTTATAATAGTAGCATTCCTTGCCATCTGCGCAATTTTTGCCCCTGTTATTGCGCCTTACGATCCTTACGACGTTACACAGCGTGCGGCAAAGGGTCTTTCACCGTCATGGGAGCATCCCCTCGGCACAACTATCACAACAGGTCAGGATATATTCAGCATGCTCATTTACGGCACAAGAGTATCCCTCTCCGTTGGCGTCATAACAGGCCTTTGCATTGCGCTTATCGGTGCGATCATGGGCATTCTTGCAGGTTACGTCGGTGGTATAGTTGATACTATAATAATGAGAGCGGTTGACGTCATGCTCGTTATCCCCACGTTGCCCCTCACCATCGTGCTTACTAACATTTTCGGCAAATCATATTTCATGATAGTGTTCATATTCACTCTGTTTGGTTGGCAGGGTTTGGCAAGAGTTATTCGCTCGCAAGTGCTCGTGCTTAAAAATACAAATTACATAAAAGCCGCAGAGCTTGCAGGTGCAAGCAAATGGAGAATAATGTTCAAGCATATTCTCCCCGGCGTAACTCACCTCCTCATAATGTCTACCGCCATGACAAGCGCAGGTATCATGGTTGCAGAGGCGGGCTTAAGCTTCCTCGGCTTGGGTGACCCCACGGCTATCAGCTGGGGTAAGATGCTCGCAGAGGTACAAAGCGGCGGCGCACTTTTGTTTGGCCATTGGTGGTGGATAGCTGCCCCCGGCGTCGGCATATTCCTTGCAATATTCTCATTTATGAGAATAGGTATGGCTCTTGAGGAGATATTCAACCCCAAGATGAAGCAGACGGGTGCAGCACACAAGCTTTTCAAATCGCTCAATAACGATTATATACAAGAGGTGTTTGACTCAATGAACGAGAATACACCCGAATCTCAGGAGGTTGGCGCAAATGAATGAAGAATTGATGCTTAAATTGCGAAACCTCAAAGTAATTTTCCCAAACGCTATGGGCATAGTCAAGGCGGTAGAGGGTATTGACCTTGATATCCACAAGGGCGAGTGCGTTGCGCTCGTTGGTGAAAGCGGATGCGGCAAGAGCGTTACTTCGCTTGCCGTAATGAAGCTTTTGAACACACCTCCCGCACTCATATCGGTTGACGAGCAGGTTATAGACGGCGTTGAGCTTAAGGATTATTCAAACAAAAAGATGCAGTCCGTAAGAGGTAAGGATATCTCCCTTATCTTCCAGGATGCAATGAGTGCCTTGAACCCCGTTATGACAGTCGGCAAGCAGATACAGGAAGTATTTATGACTCAGCCGGGCATGACAAAGGCTCTTGCCAAGGAAAAATCCATAGAGGCGCTTGAGCTTGTAGGAATTCCCGAACCCCAAAGACGTTATAACGATTTTCCGCATCAGCTCAGCGGTGGTATGCGCCAGAGAGTGCTCATAGCAATGGCGTTTGCATGCCAGCCCAAGCTCATTATAGCGGACGAGCCCACTACTGCGCTCGACGTTACAGTGCAGGCGCAGGTGCTTGAGGTGCTCAGCAAAATGCAGCGTTCAAACAATACGTCGCTTTTGCTCATTACTCACGACTTGTCCGTGGTTGCAAATATGGCAGACACCATCTACGTTATGTACTGCGGCAAAATAGTGGAGCAGTCACCCGCGTATGAGCTTTTCAAAAAGCCGTATCACCCCTACACAAAGGGCCTTTTGGGTGCAATTCCCAAGCTTTCGGACGAAAGACACGTGTTTATACAGATACCGGACAGCGTCCCCAATCCCATGAATAAGCCCAAGGGCTGTTATTTCCATCCCAGATGTCCTCACGCAACTGAGCAGTGCAGACAAAGCATGCCTCCGTTGAGGGAGATTTCAAAGGGACGTAAGGTGCGTTGCTTTCATTGTATGGAGGAATGTGAAAAATGACGGATGATAAGAATATAATTGTCAGCACTCAAAACTTAAGCGTACATTTCCCTGTAAGGGGCAGTCTGCCCTTCAAAAAGAAATACGTAAAAGCCGTTTCAAACGTTTCTCTCAATATCAGACGAGGTGAGACCTACGGCCTTGTGGGCGAAAGCGGATGCGGAAAAAGTACGTTTGCCAATGCACTTTTGGGTATGATAAAGCCAACTGAGGGCAAAGTAATATTTGAAGGCAAGGACCTCAACTCTCTTTCCAAAAAGGAATTCAAGCAGACCCGCAGGAATATGCAGATGATATTTCAGGATCCCTACAGCTCGCTCAATCCCAGATTCGATATTTTGCAGATAATCGGTGAGCCCATGGTCATCAGAGGCGGATACACCGACGAGGAGATAGAAGAAAGAGTTGTTGAATTGCTTGAGCTGGTTGGCCTTTCAAGGGAGGATCTCCACAGATATCCTTCTGATTTTTCGGGAGGTCAAAGGCAGAGAATAGGTATCGCAAGAGCAATAATCCTGAACCCGTCATTCCTTGTGTGTGACGAGCCCGTATCTGCGCTTGACGTTTCGGTGCACGCTCAGATACTCAATCTTCTCGATAAATTGCAAAAGCAAAGGAATATGACATATCTGTTCATATCCCACAACCTTGCGGTAGTAAAGAGCATCTGCGACCACATGGCTGTAATGTATCTCGGCAAGGTAATGGAGTGCGGCTCCACGCAAACCATATACGATAATACTTTGCACCCATACACACAGGCGTTGTTTTCTGCGGTGCTTGATATTGACGTTGACAACAAGAGGGAGAGAATAGTGCTTCAGGGTGATATCCCCAGCCCTATTGATCCTCCTGCAGGCTGCAGATTCTGCAAGCGTTGTCCGCACGCTATGCCCATATGCTCACAAAAGGAGCCGGAATTGATCGAAATTGAGCCCGATCATATGATAGCGTGCCACTTGTATTCGGGAGAAAAAGAGTGAAAAAGAATTTTATACTTTTTATAGTTGCATTAGTAATAATATTCGGCTTTATCACAGCCTTGCAAATGGTAAAGGGAGTATTGTTTTTCGGTGCGTTGGTGCTGATGCATTGCGGTGTTATTCTCTATATATACACCAAAAAGCAGTTCAAAAAGGCTCAGATAGACATAAAAAAGCATTACACTACCGAAAATATACTGATGGCACTCTACCTTCCCGTTTTGGCGGCGAAGCTTTTGAGCAATTTCGGTGTGATATCCATCGATAATGACGTAAAGCGCATAATAGTCTTTTGCATTACAGGTGTGGCTGTTGTTGTAAGCTTTATAAACTGCGTTCTTATGTATAAGAACGTCAAAAAACGAACACAGATCTCTCATTAAGCTTTTTTATGAGAGTACTAATTAATAAAAACAGGAGGTAATACTATGAAGTACGTTTGTGATCTTTGCGGATGGGAATACGACGAAGAAGTCGGCGACGTTGACAACGGCATTGAAGCAGGCACAAAGTTTGAGGATCTTCCCGAAGATTTTGTTTGCCCTCTTTGCGGCGCAGGTAAGGACGAATTTTCAAAGGTAGAGGAGTAAACCCCTCTTGCACTCTCCTTACGTAACGTTTGGAGAGTGCTTTTGCTTTAATGGAGGTAATTATGAAAGAGGTTTTACTTACTGCGCTCGGCGTTGGCGGTGCCACGGTAATGGGTGCAGTAATAGGTTTTTTGTTCAAAAAAATATCCCACCGCTTTTCGGATATTGTATTGTCGTTTGCGGCGGGAGTTATGCTTGCTGCAGCGGTGCTCGGATTGGTACTGCCGTCGATTGAATACGGCGGGAAATACGGATTATTGATCACTGTTGCAGGTATATTTACAGGTGCTTTGTGCTTAAACCTTATCGATAAGGTCGTACCGCACTTGCATAAGCTGGTCGGTGCGGATATAGAGGAGCACAAGAGATCGGATCTCAGTAAGGTGCTTTTGTTTGTAACTGCGATAGCAATACATAATCTCCCCGAGGGCATTGCTGCAGGCGTAGGCTTCGGCTCGGGGGATACCTCACAAGCGCTCATAATTGCAGGCGGTATTGCACTTCAGAATGTTCCCGAGGGCATGGTTATCATAGGCCCAATGCTTGCCGCAGGTGTAAAACCGTCAAAAACGTTCTGGTGTGCAATGCTTACAGGTCTTGTGGAGGTCGTTGGTACGCTTATAGGATACTTTGCAGTCAGCGTTTCAACTGCAATACTTCCGTTTGCGCTTGCATTTGCGGGCGGCACAATGCTCTACGTTATAAGTGACGAAATGATCCCCGAAACTCACGCGCACGGCTGTGAAAGAGGAGCAACCTATGCGCTTTTGGTTGGCTTCTGCGTGATGCTTATAACTGATACTTTGCTTGGATAAATGATAGCAACCTCCAAAAGATCAACTTGTGGCACCTGCCGTAGAGCAGGTGCCACAGTTATATTCGCCTGCGGCGAGTTCTATTGCTTCGCAGTGTTATATTCGCTACGCGAGCTTGAGAGGCGAATATAATATCACTGCGACCATCGGGAGCAATATCACTGTTGCTTGCAACAATATCACGCTGACACGGTCA
>SVGF01000074.1 GCA_015056475.1 Clostridiales bacterium | reverse complement strand
CTATTCCGCACCATAGCCCAACCAACACCGGCACAAATGAGAGCATATGCCAATCAAATGCAAACTCAAGCGCGGGAAGTATAAGACTCCATATGCTTGCCGCAAGCATCACCCCTGCCGCAAAGCCCGAAAGCAAGAGTCTTGCTTTGCCCATCCTCTCCTTTTTTAGTGCAAATACCGCACATGATCCCAAAGCCGTACCCACAAGAGGAAGGAATATTCCTATCAGTATATATAAAAACATCGTTTTGTCATCCTTTACAAAGTCTTATTGCAGTATATGACAAAACGATGATTCTGTTATTGTTTATTTTCTTGCAACGCCTGTTTCGTGTGCGGCCTTTATTACAGCCTCAGCAACTGTTTTGGCAACTCTTTTATCAAGTGCCGGCGGAATTATATTTTCCTCGCAAAGCTCATCATCCGAAATGAGCCCTGCCAAAGCAAATGACGTTGCTACCTTCATTTCTTCGTTGATACAGCTTGCGCGGCAATCAAGCGCGCCTCTGAATATTCCCGGGAATGCAAGCACGTTATTTATCTGATTCGGAAAATCGCTTCTGCCCGTGCCGACTATTCTTGCGCCCGCCTTGAGTGCTTCATCAGGCATTATCTCGGGAGTAGGGTTTGCCATCGGGAATACTATAGCATCCTTTGCCATTGAAGCGACCATATCCCTGCTCACAATATTCGGTGCCGATACACCGATAAACACGTCCGCGCCCCTCATTGCAACAGAAAGGTCGCCGTGGATAAGCTCTTCATTAGTTTGATCTGCAATTTCCTTATGTGCTGAATTGAGATCGCTCATATCGCGGGAGATTATTCCGAATCTGTCCACCATTATAAGATGCTTTACACCTATACTCAACAGATGCTTGCCTATTGCACAGCCTGCAGAGCCTGCACCGTTTATTACTACCTTAACGTCGGCAATATTCTTTTTTACAACCTTAAGCGCATTGATGAGTGCCGCAGCCACAACTATCGCCGTGCCGTGCTGATCGTCATGAAAAACTGGGATATCGCATATTTCTTTTAGCTTTTTCTCTATTTCAAAGCATCGGGGAGCGCTTATATCCTCAAGATTTATTCCGCCAAAGCTACCACTTATAAGATATATTGTCCTTACTATTTCGTCAACGTCTTTTGACTTTACACATATCGGGAAGGCATCAACGTCCGCAAATTCCTTAAAAAGCGCCGCCTTGCCCTCCATTACCGGCATTCCCGCCTCGGGGCCAATATCGCCCAAGCCAAGCACGGCTGTACCGTCCGTAACAACGGCAACAAGATTGTTTCTCCTTGTAAGCTCGTATGATTTTGAAATATCCTTTTGTATTTCAAGGCAGGGCTGTGCAACACCCGGAGTGTATGCAAGCGAAAGATCCTGTCTGCTTTCTATTTTGCAACGGGAAACGACCTCAATTTTTCCGTTCCATTCGTAATGCTTTTTAAGTGATTCTTCCTTTACGTCCATCGTTTATTCCTCATTATATCTGTATGTTTTATGTTCTTATCGTGTTATGGTAATTATACCACAAAAACCACTATCCTACAATAGCAAAAGCAAAACGGACGAGCCAATTAAGCCCGTCCGTCATAAATGATCAAATTAAAGAGCATGCTCCTTAAGGAACTTCATGCTGCGAGCAACGTCCTCAAGACCTGTGGGCTTAGGATCGTCGTTCTCAAGAACGAGCCATTCGTGGCCCATTTCCTTAGCTGCTTCGATAACGGAGATAAGGTCGTTTTCACCCTCACCCAAAGCGCAGGGGCTGTGGCCGATACCATCCTTGATGTGGAGGTAAACGATTCTGTCCTTGTTTTCGAGAAGGAACTTCTTTGTGTCGATACCTGCAACAAAGCTCCAGAAAGTATCGATCTCCATGTAAGCGCCCTTCATCAAAACGTCGATAGCAACTCTGCCGGATTCAAGTGTGTTGAATTCGCTGGAATGTGTGTGATAATAGAACTTAACGCCCTTATCAGCACCGTACTTGTTAGCCCATTCAAAAATTAAAGCTGTCTTCTCTGCATCTGCATCTGTGCCGTGAGCACCGCCGCCCACACCGATGTACTCCATACCGAGTTCCTTGTGGAAAGCGATAGTATCATCAATTGTTGAGGGGAGGAATGCTGAGCAACCTGTATGTGTACCTGTTGCAACAAGTCCTGCGTCATCCAAAGCCTTCTTAAGTGTCTTTGCATCCAAGCCGTAGTAGCCTGCAAATTCTACACCGTCAAAGCCGATTTCCTTGAGCTTGGGGAGGATAGCGAGGAGGCCGTTAGCATCCTTGATATCGTCACGCAAGCTGTAAAGCTGAACTGAAAATTTCATAGTAATTCTCCTTTTGAATATAAATTACGGACAAGTGTCCATTAATCACCGTTTACCAATGCGTCTGCAGGAGCATCCTCGGGACGCCAACCTGTGAAGCCCAAAAGCGGCATTTCTATCAACGCCTTAACGTCATCCTTATCGATCTCAAAATCAAAAACCTCGGTATTCTGAACCATTCTTGCAGGGTTCAATGACTTGGGAAGGGGCAAAACGTCACACTGCAAAGCAAATCTTATGCAGAGTTGAGCAACTGACTTGCCGTACTTTGCAGCCATTGCGTTAAGTGTTTCATCCTTAAGAACAGCACCGCTGCCCAAGGGACTCCATGCCTGAACGAGCATGCCTCTGTTCTGGCAGTAGAGCACGTTGTCGTACTGTGTATAGCCAGGGTGGAACTCTATCTGGTTTACCATGGGCTTAACAGTTGCAAATTCATCGAGAGCCTCAAGGTGCTTAGCCTCATAATTGCTTACGCCGAGAGCACGGAGCTTACCGTCCTTATACATTTTTTCAAAGCCACGCCAAGTTTCAGCGTTGACTTCCTTCCAGTCGGGAGTTACCTTTTCTACGCAGGGCCAATGCACAAGGTAGAGGTCAAGATAATCCACACCAAGATTCTTAAGAGAAGCTTCAAAAGTATCAATAGTCTTCTGATATCCTCTTTCTGTGATCCAATGCTTTGTTGTGATGAAAACATCCTTTCTTGCTACGCCCGAAGCCTTAATGCCCTCGCCAACGTCAACCTCATTGCCGTAAGCAAATGCTGTGTCGATATGACGGTAGCCTGCATCAATAGCAGCCTTAACGCTATCCCTTGCAACGTCACCCGAGGGTGTCTGCCACGTGCCGTAGCCAATGCAGGGAATCTCAACGCCATTTGAAAGAACAAACGTATCTGTAAGCTTATTTAAGTTCATAATAATAATCTCCTTTACACAATTATACTGTTATTTTACCACATATTCAATTCAAATGCAAGTATTTTTTATTAAATTGATAAAAAAACAAAAAATATTTTCTGTAATTAATCTCTGCAAAATGCACGAATTCCCCGACGGATAATACCATCGGGGATCAAGCCTTATCTTAAGTTGTTTAATGCAAAATTGAGAACCTCTCCGATTTTTTTTGCCATGCATGCAAAGCCTATATCGTTTGGATGGCAGTTATCAACAGTTGCACACTCATACCACTCGGGGAGTATCAGCGCTCTGCCGTCAATAAAGTAAACGTTTTTATCACCCTCAAGCGTTGCCCTTGCATAAGTTGATCTTATGACGTCAAGTCTTTGCAACTCGTCCTCTGTGAGGTGGTATTTGGGACGCGAGGTCATAACTATTGGAATATTCGGATGAGCATCCCTGACTTTTTTGTACGCCTTATAATGAGTATTTTCAAGATGCTCTACGCTCGGAGCGTTATGATCATAATCAAGCACAAATGCACACATATCAAGTCCTGCAATGTACTCCATCATGCTATCCTCTGCCTTTGCGCCGCCCGAAAAGCCAAGGTTGACAAAATTGCAGTCCAGCATTCTGGAAATTATACTTTGATATGAATTACCCGGACGGGATGCGCATCCGCCCTGCGTGATGGACGAGCCGTAGTACACGATGGGAGTTTCATACTTGTACGGAGCAGCTTCCTTAAGCGTTGAGCCCGTCTTCAAGCCTATTATAAGCTCCGATACGGATGTATAAAGGGGGAAATTGATCGTTATGAGCCTTTCCTTTGTACCCGTTTCAAAATGAGTTACAGTTTCTGTCAATGCATCCTCAACTACGTTATAGTTCGTGGTTGCCGTGCCGAGATATTTATCAACACCATCCTCCGTGCCGTAAATATCAAAGCTTGCGGAGCCCGTCAACGGGAAATGAGGCATTTTGCCAACTGAAAACAGTCTTGCGCTCAGCGTTACAAATGGGCTGTCCGTTACAAAGCGAATCCTCACACCCGCTGTGTTTGCGCCGAGGAATTCGATACCGTCACCGATCTGCTTTGCTATCTTCATATCTATTCTGGCATAGCGCAAACCGTCATGCTTTGCGCCGTAAAGCCTGAATGGTGGCTGCAAAGGATCATAAAACTCCACGTCATCCCTATCTATTTTTGTTTCGGTAATAAAATTTTTATCAAAATCGTATACAGTTTTCATTATTTTCTCCTTTTATTTCAAAAACGGTGTGGACGGTCCGCCCGGCTCACTACCCATTGCTCTTAAAAGCGCCAATCCAACTTCCCTGCCTGCAAGCACCGCCGACTTTACCGCCTCGGTTTCACCCGTAAATGCAACTATCACCTCGTTTGAGTGGCTTGTGCCGCTATCGGGGGTCATAAAGCGCGTAACTTTTATATCAGCCATCGTTATTGCATTATCCGCCATTACAAGGCCTATAGCCGCAGGTGAGCCCGCCATAAATCCAAATGCTTTGCCCAAAGGAATGTCGAACGCTTTATTGAGCGCCAAGGACGCACTTGCCGAATATGCAAACTCAAGATGCCCGGCATCGCTGATGTAAACCTCGCCCGCATTCTTTTTTGTCAGCTCAAGTGCAATCTGCACTGCCTCGCGCACGTCGTCAACGCTGTTTGAACCTACGACAATAAAATTACCGTGACCGCCCCAGCCCTTGGTATCCCTTGGTAGCTCTATGGCAACTATATCACATCCGGTATTCTTTATTGCCTCGTCAACCGCCGTTATCTGCCCTGCCGCACCCGTACGAGAGCTGATAATCCCGAAGTTTGAATACGTTGTATTGAATTTTTCTCTGAAAAGCTCATCCGTACCTGTAATTATAAGTCCAATGGTATCAAGCACCGTTGTACCTATAAATTCGGTTGGGAGCTGTGGCATTGACGTGTTCATAAAATCCGCCTTCTTTAGATATTTAACACTATAATTATAGCACAACAAAGCACAATAGTCAAATAAAAAATTATAAAAAAAGCTATTGACATTATAATAATTGTATGCTATAATACAGATAGTACAGTTAATACAGATAGTACTAATAATACAGTTTTCAGAGGTGGTATAATGCGCTTTAACTTTTCCGGCAAACAGGACGTTTACATTGAGGTTGCCGAAAAATACCGAGAATACATAAAGCTCGGACTTATAAAAAACGGGGACAAACTTCCGTCGATCAGAACAGCCGCAAGTGAGCTCGGTATCAACCCCAACACCATGGCACGCGCATATGCGCTCCTTGAGGACGAAGGGTATATCAGCTCCATCCCCAAAAAAGGAATATACGTTACGTATGCTGAAGAACAAAACAAAAAAGAGGACACAAACAAAAACGAAAACGTTCTTTTACCCTGTAACGACGTTATTGAGGAGTTAAAGAGTAAAGGATATTCAAAAGAACAGATATTAAAGGCTATTGAGGAGGTATATCATGATCAGCATTAACATTAAAAAGCACACATTGGGAAAAACACTCGTACTCGAAAACGTACATCTTGAGATTCAAGACGGTTGCATTATGGGGCTCGTGGGAATCAACGGCGCGGGCAAGAGCACTCTTTTAAGACTTATGTCGGGCGTTTACATACCCGACGACGGCAACATCAGCTACGACGGACTCGATCCCATGGACGAAAACACAAGAAAGGATATCTTCTTCCTTCCCGATGATCCTTATTACACGTCGCAAGCTACATGCAGAAGCATATTTAATATGTATAAAACGTTCTACCCCAATATTGATGAGGAGATTTATCGTCAGCTTATAGGCTTGTATTCCCTTGACGAGAAAAAGCCAATCAGAAATTTCTCAAAGGGTATGCGCCGCCAGCTTTACATTGCCATTGCTCTTGCTGTAAAGCCTAAGTATTTACTTCTCGACGAGGCTTTTGACGGACTTGACCCATTATCCAGAAAAAAATTCAAGGAAGCAATAATCGACGCAGTTGAAACAAACGGTACGACTGTACTCATTTCGAGCCACTCATTGAGAGAGCTTGAGGATTTCTGCGATAAGTTTGCAATTATCGACAACAGAACCGTAAGCACCTCCGGCGATATTACCGATAAGGTTGAAAGCTTGTGCAAATTCCAGTTGGCTTTTGCTGAAGAGGTTTCGGAGAGAGTATTCTTTGGCCTGCCCGTAGTATCGTTTGACAAAAACGGCAAATTTATTACTATTGTGCTTGAGGGCAACGCAGACGAAATGCGCGAGATGCTCTTAAAGCTTGAGCCTGTAGTAATTGAGGAGATGCCGATAGATTTTGAGGAGGCCTTCATAAACGAAGTAGAAAAGGGAGGCAAGTAAAATGAATAGCTTTGGTGCATATTTTAAGCGGCATTTTTTATCCACTTGGGTAAGGCCTGTAGTTTTTACCATACTTGGACTCATTCCTATCCTCACTAAGTATATTGAAGCAAATAATAACTACGTTGATTCAGGAGCTACACTTCCGCATACCTTATTTGACAGTATTACTGTAATTGTGTGCATTGTTGCAGTTATAACACCGATATTAGAATTTGCAACATTTAACAACAAACGCAACTTAGACACGATATTTTCGTTACCTATAAGTAAAACAAAGGTGCTTATGGCACATTACGTCACAGGCATAACGCATATTGTCATTACTATTACTGTGGTTTACATAGCTTGGCTTATCGCTTGGGTGTATGCGCCATTCACACTGATGAACGAAGCGTACGTATTTATATTTTATCCATTAGTGTTGCTTGCGTCAATATGTGTATATACGGTATACTCATTCGTATTTCTTCAAGCTAACACTATTATTGACGGATGTATATTTATGTACCTGCATACGTTTGTGCCTATGATAATACTGTATTGGATATCGTCAAATAACATTGATGTAATTCCGTATCATAATAACTTACTTTTGAAAAATATGAGTTTAA
This sequence comes from Clostridiales bacterium, assembly GCA_015056475.1. GTDB lineage: Bacteria > Bacillota > Clostridia > HGM11327 > HGM11327 > SIG351. Next base: position 4,249 of record SVGF01000074.1, on the reverse strand, counting down.
GCGGATCACACTTTGCATTACCGATTATTCTTAACAGATTATTTAACTATGTCAGCATACCAGATTATATTTCATATGTTCCAATCGAGGTCACATTCCGTGATTTTCAGATCTACCGTTATGAAATAGCATTGATATGGCTTTTTGTTATATTAACAATAATAAGCTTTATACTCATGATAATCTGCTTTAACAAGAAATCACCTGCCAACGCTGGCAATATATCAAACTCGTGGTTTGGATATAAAACACTTGGTCCAATACACTCCATATTGGGCGGGTTTTCTGTTAAGGATTTTTTGGAATCTCTGTTTTCCGGTTTCGCATCGTTATTACCGTTAATATTAATACTCGTACCAATCATCACGTTTCTTGGGTATATGGTTTACAGGCGCGGAATTAAATTAAAATGGGTTGACATTATTATAATAACAATGTCGGTAACGCTTATTTTTTAAGCTAAATTATTAACGTCATACTATTAAAAATGAAAGGAGAAATTAGTAATGAATACATTTAGCGCATACTTTAAGCGGCATTTTTTGACGTCGTGGGTAAGGGTTGTTGCTTTTAGTGTTTTGGGCGCGATAATCATTATTCAGCGCATCGGAATTATGTACAATCAATATTCATCAAGAATAACAAACAGTCCGGAACTTTTCATTAATTATCATGTAATAAACCCAATTATTAAGTATTTAATTGCATTTGCAGTCATAATTGCGCTCATAACACCCGTGCTTGAGTTTTACACATTCAACAACAAAAACAATTTAGATACATTATTTTCTATGCCCATCAGCAAGAGTAAACTGCTTTTGGCACACTACTTAAACGGCGCGGTACAAATAACAATAGCATTCACGGTTATGTATCTGATATGGCTTTTGACTTACGTTTGTGCAAGCTATACGGAATTACACATGGAATCTGCATATCTTGCTTATCCTATAATACTGCTGTGTGCTTTGGGGATCTACACGATATTCTCGTTTATATTTACCCGTGCCAACTCCACCGTGGATGGATGCATATTTATGTTCTTGCATTTTTTCCTTTTTAATATAATTATTTCTTTTATTGAACATATAACAATAATAGACAGTAACCATATTCATGTTTTTGACAAATATATACCGATAAATCCGGAGAACAAACCATTTTTGGATAACTGCACCGCGTCTGTCAAAAGATGTAGTTTTACATTTGTTTTAGACCAACTGTCCAGCTGGTTGCGTGTTAGTCTTACTCCCGGATATACTACTACCAGAATTAAAGATGCACTCACCGGCAAGAGACAGATTATATATGAATATTATACACAGCAGAATGGTCTTTCACCGCTTGATACCCCAGCTGCCAACGCAATGTGCTTCTTTATAGTACTTGCAATAATCAGTCTTGTGCTGATGCTTATTAGTTTTAAGCGCAAAACCGCCGTAAACGTGGGCGATATATCAGAATCGTGGTTGGGATACAAAATGCTCGGGGCTATTTATTCGATATGCTGCATGACTATGTTTCACAGAGATGTTGCGCTGTCCATTATCGTACTCGTAGTAATGTTCCTCGGATATATATTGTATAGACGAGGTGTGAAATTCAAGATTCCCGATATTATCGTAATGAGTGTAACTACACTGATTGCAATATTTGGTAGGAGTTTAGGATTGTGAGAGGTAACAAAATGAATACATTTAACGCATACTTTAAGCGGCACTTTTTGACGTCGTGGGTAAAGGCAGTGATTTTTTCAGTAATAGGTGCATTGATAATGATACAAGCTATAAGCATTCGATATACTGCTTATTTGAATCATATCAAAAATAACTCCGATTACTACAAAAATTACCTCGAAACAAGCACTCTTATCAACACCATCATAACTTTTGTTGTTATAATGTCACTCGTTACACCAATATTGGAATTCTATTCTTTCAATAACAAGCGTAATCTTGATACACTGTTTGCTCTGCCCATCAGCAAAAGCAAAATGATTTTGGCTCATTACTTAAACGGCGCTGTGCAAATATTCGTTGCATTTACAGTAATGTATCTGATATGGTTGTTTTCTTACGTTTTTGCAAGCTACACCGAGTTGCACGTTGGATATTCGTACCTTGCTTATCCCGTGATATTGCTTAGTGCGCTTGGGATATATACTATATTCTCGTTTATTTTTATCAGAGCAAATACAACCGCAGATGGATTTGCGTTCATATTTTTGCACGCGTTCCTATTTGTAATAATGGGAGAAGTCGTAAGATATTTTTGGAACGATCAACACTTTGTGATCGTAAGACCGCAACAAGTTACACTCTTCGAAAAAATAGTGCTTGAGGGTGAAGGGTACGTAAATTTCTTTGAGCAATTAAGGGAATTTATACCATCATTCAATCTTATATCGGTATCTCAGCAGATCTCAAGAATTCTTAATATCGTTATTGCACCGACAACTGACTTGACCAAGATCGGGATAGACGGTTATTATACAATATACTCCTACAACTACACATACAGAAATATAGAGATAGAACCTTACCACTTCTGGTTGTTTGGTATTTCGGCTGTTTTGGTAATAGCAAGCTTTGTGCTTATGATAACCGGCTTCAAGGTCAAAAACACGTCATTTGTCGGCGAGATATCAAGCTCATGGTTTGGCTACAAAACATTATTACCCATGTATTCAATAGGCTGGATGTTACTTTATCACGACGATTACGCACTTTCAACCATCGGACTTGTATTAATGTTCCTCGGATATGTACTGTATAGACGCGGTGTGAGATTTAAGATTCCGGATTTTGTTGTGATGGCAGTCGCAACTGTTATTGCGGTTTTTGGCAAGGGCTTGGGATTGTGAGGTGGTGGAATTATGAATTTACCTGGAAATTATTTCAAATATCATTTTAAGACCACCTGCACAAAGCTGATATATATTGTAGTGATGTGTATGGCAGTAATTGCATTAAGCTCCGCAAATAAGTATGATTCTGTATCACCGTTTGCCGGGGATTTAATGGATTCAAGTATGTTATCCTTTCTAAGCACTGTTTTGATGATTATGTCAATAGTGTTCCCCTTGCTTGAAATGCGACCATTCAACAACAAGAACAATCTTGACCTTTTGTTTGGTGCGCCGTTAAGCAGAACAAATATGTTTTTGACAAGATTCTTCAATGGACTCTTGCAAATGGAGCTTACTTACACTGCAATATTCATCGCATGGGTGTTTCTACATTTACTTAAGGGCGAGAATGCGTTAAATCCCGAATACGTTCCGCTTGTTTACGTTCTTCAAGCTCTGATGGGGGCTGTTGCTTACGTTTTTCACACGTTTATATTTGTTCAAGCAAACAGCAACAAATTAGGCACGGTGCTTTTACTTATGTACTACCATGCGTCTATCGGATTTCACTCTGCGCTTTCGTTATTGACTTCAAGCGACGATATCACGGTCAATCTTGGCTTTTCCACACCTTTAACAAGTATGGTAGTTGTAACAACCTACCTTGACTCATTGCTTGTAAAAGTAAAAACCTACGACAATACAATAAATGAGATCGTTTACACAAATCAAGAGCCTGCAGTTCCTCACGCACATATCATTGGCTTATTGATAATCTTTGTTGGTATTGCGATTTTTATGACCGCATTTATGCGCAAAAAATTTAAGAATAAGATTCCAACCGACGGGCTTACCTCCTTTGGATTAAAAATGCTTATAGCATTTGGTGCGACGATAATAACCAGTCATGCACTTTCTCAGTTTGGTTCTATGAGATCGTTGATCGAGTTGCTTGTTGTTGGTTTTTGACGCAAAATATTAACGGGGCTTGCTAAAACAAACCCCGTTTTATAATATTTTTGCAAAAAGCTATTGCATTTTTTTGCATAATGTGGTATAATATACAGGTAGTTTGTTTGGTGCCAATGTAGCTCAGTCGGTAGAGCAGCAGTTTCGTAAACTGCAGGTCGCAGGTTCAAGCCCCGTCATTGGCTCCATTTTTTTCGGGGTGTAGCGCAGGTTGGTAGCGCGCTACGTTCGGGACTCAATCACCACGCTCGGCGTGGAATTTTCGAGAAGAGCCGAAACCCCCCCACAAACACTGACTTTTTCGACTCTCCCGAATGTCGAAAAATCATCAATTCCTCGGTCTGACCACATGTTTGACCACTTACAAAAAAATTCAATATTTTTACCATTTCGAGGTGTAGCGAAGGTGGTATCGCGCATCGTTCGGGACGA
>SVGF01000073.1 GCA_015056475.1 Clostridiales bacterium | reverse complement strand
TATAATTAGATATATCCGAAAGAGTTTTTGCGGTGAGCATGAGCAGCTCCTCAAGCTGTGTGGACTTCTTTTCGTAAACGTCCTTGATGTATGCTGCCTCATGATTGCTGAGTGCATTCACCTGCATGAGCTTGTCAACGTAAAATCTGTACGCTTTGTCGGACGGCACTCTGCCGGATGACGTGTGCAGCTGCTTGAGATAACCCATATCCTCAAGGTCAGCCATCTCGTTACGGATGGTAGCGGAGCTGAGCTCGTATTTTTTTGCTATCGTCCTTGAACCTATAGGTTCTGCGGTAACGATGTAGTCATCAATTATCGTTCTGAGAATGGCAAGCTTTCTGTCACCAAGATCCATTGGTCGCCCTCCTGTCCGGTTTTTGTTAGCACTCAACGCCCTTGAGTGCTAACACCTATATTGTATCACGTTTTTTGAAAATGTCAATACCCTTTTTAAAAAAATTTTAATTATTTTTAATTTATTCACGATAAATTCATTTTGAGATATCAATACTATATTGTGTGAAAAAGACACAAATATATTCTTTGGCACGAAGTTCAAAAAATATAAATTTTTAATTGACTTTTTGTGGTCATATATGGTATAATTTATTCGTACGTCTGTACGTTACTTTATTTTAAGAGGTAAGAAATCATGAGTAAAAGATATTCAAGAGTAATTCTTTTGGGTGTTGACGGCGCAGGCATATTCTTTGCACAGGCCGATACTCCCAATATGGACAAATTGTTTGAAAACGGTGCCGTTACTTACAAGGCAATAACGTCATTCCCCACGATCAGCGCTGAATGCTGGGGTTCAATGCTTCACGGTGTAGGTCCCGAGGTGCATAAGCTCACAAACAGCATTGTAGGCTCTATAAGATATGACGTAAAATCTCCCTATCCCTCATTCTTTAGGGTAATAAGAGAAAATTACCCCGATGCCAAGCTCGCATCATTCTGTAACTGGGACCCCATCAACTACGGTATCGTTGAAGAGGACTTAAACGTTTATCAAGGTACAAACGGTGACGAAAGACTTACCGATATGATAATTGATTACATAAACGAAAATCCCGACTTCGACACATTGTTCATCCAATATGACGATGTTGACGGTGCAGGCCACGAGAACGGCTACGGCACAAAGAACCACCTTGACAGAATTACGCTCACAGATACCTTTATAGGCAAGATCGTTGATACCCTCAAGGCTAAGGACATGCTTGACGATACGTTGTTCATCGTTACAGCCGATCACGGCGGCACACCCACCGGCGGTCACGGCGGCAACACAGATGCAGAAAAGATAATATACATGGGTATAGCCGGCAAGGGCGTTATAAAGGGTGAGATCAGCCCCGAATGTCCCCCCAACGTGCGCGACCTTGCGGCAATCGTGCTCTACGGCATGGGACTTGATATTCCCGAAACGTGGACTGCAAAGATCCCCGCTAACATATTTGAGGAATTGAAGGAAGGTACTCAGAACGACTGCGCTTGCTGCTGTGCTCCCGAGCAGACAGTATCCGAGGGCTTTGTGCTCAGAACAGCTCTTTCCTTTGACGGCAAAACTGTTGACACTACCTCCTTTACAAGCCCGATCGTTGTAGGTGACCCCGTGTACGAAGACTCAAAGATCGACCTCTATCAGTCACAGATCATTATCAATCCCTACAAGATAGGCGTTGATAATTTTAAGGTTTGCCTGAACGCTTCATTTGCTCCAAACGCAAAAGGTGTTATATTTGCAAACAAGAACGTATCCGTTCCCGAAGCATACGGCTTTGCATTTACAGTTGATAACGGTACGTTCAATTTTAACGTTGGTGACGGCACAAGCGCATACAACTGGGCTATTGAGGCTGATGCAGGTCTTGATAACGCAGAAATTGAGGTTACTGTTGACAGAAAGGCACAAAAGCTTATTTTGGCTGTAAACGGTACTGCAAAGGAATTTGACATGGACGATTTCGGCAAGGATCTTACGTTTGACGCACTTGCATTTACTATAGGTGCGGGCGCAGGCAACAACTTGGGCGAACACATTCCCATGAAGCTCTCAAAATTTGAGGTTTACCGCTGACTTTGAGTAAAAATTTACAGATAGTTATTGACAAGCGCATATTATTATGTTAGAATATGCTTTGATAGTGCGCATTGATATGCCGCCAACGTCAATAATTACAGAAAGTGTGATCGGACTTGAAGAATACTGACATTAAACAATTTATTAAATCAAATCTTGCTAATATGTTTACTGCTATAAGATTTGTAATTGCAATTGCAATTCTTATACTGTATTTTGCAAACGTTGAAAATTGGCTGTGGAGAAGCCTTGCGCTGTTTGTATTCGGTTGCCTGACAGACGTTGTTGACGGCGAGATAGCCCGTCGTACAAATACAGTCAGCGACCTTGGCAAGCTTCTTGACCCTGTGTGTGACAAGGCAATGCAGATAGCAATGGCTTTGGTGCTCGCCTTGGGTGGATACGTTTACCTCTGGGTGCTTATTGCACTTGTGGCAAAGGAGCTGCTCATGGTGCTTGGAGGAATGTTCTTCCTCAAGAGTAAGATAGTAGTAAGCGCAAACTGGATGGGAAAATTCTCAACGGTTTGGTTTTCGATTGCCGCAGTTCTTGCAATGTTTGAGCTTAAGCCCTACTGCGACTGGGCATTCATAGCATCTGTAGTGCTTGCATACGCTACACTTGTGCAGTACGGAGTTAAATATTTCACAGTGTTAAAAAACACATCTGACAAATAATACTATTACAATGGAGGAATAAATATGAAATTAGGCGTAGTTGCGGCTTTGTTTAACGACAGACCGCTCAAGGATGCTCTTGATTACCTTAAGACTCTCGGCGTACAGATGATCGAGATAGGTGCCGGCGGTTTCCCCGGCAAGGCTCATTGCGACCCCGAGGTGCTTTTGGCTGATGAGGAGAAGTTCAACGAATTTAAGAAAACTATTGAAGAATCCGGCATTGAGATCTCCGCTTTCTCTTGCCACGGCAACCCCGTTCACCCCAACAAGGAAATCGCTGCTCAGTTCTGCAAGGACTTTAACAACACAGTTCTCATTGCTGAAAAGATGGGTATTGACAGGATCATCACGTTCTCCGGCTGCCCCGGCGGCTCACCCGAGGACAAGACTCCCAACTGGGTAACATGCCCCTGGCCCGATGATTTCCTTGCTATTCTCGACTACCAGTGGAATGACGTGCTTGTTCCCTACTGGAAGGAAGCAGTTAAGTTTGCTGAGGCTCACGGCATAAAGAAGATTGCTCTTGAAATGCACCCCGGCTTCTGCGTTTACAACCCCGAAACATGCTTGAAGCTCCGTAACGCTGTTGGCAGCGACATTATCGGTGCTAACTTTGACCCCAGCCACTTGTTCTGGCAAGGCATTGATGCTGTTGCAGCTATCAGAGAGTTGGGCGACGCTATCCATTACGTTCATGCTAAGGATACTAAGATCGACGCTATCAACACAGCTAAGAACGGCGTTCTTGATACAAAGCATTACACGGATGAGATCCACCGCGCATGGGTATTCAGATCCTGCGGTTACGGCCACGATATGTCTACGTGGAAGGAGATCGTAAGCAACCTCAAGATGGTTGGCTACGACGACGTTTTGAGCATTGAGCACGAGGATAGCCTTATGTCCCCCACAGAGGGCTTTGAAAAGGCTGTTAAGTTCCTTAAGGACGCTCTCATTTTTGAGTCTGCAGGCGAGATCTGGTGGGCATAAAGCCTGTTTTTGTCAGCAATTAAAAAACCAAAGTAAAACAAAAGAGCTTATTCGGTATTACCGTTTAAGCTCTTTTTCATTCTACTAATTAATTGCTTACTTGTTGTTAGGCATTACAAATCCGACTTTCTTCTTGACCTTTGCAAGTGTTCTCTGCGCAAGTCTGTTTGCTCTGTCGGCACCCGTTGCAAAAATTCCCTCAAGGTAAGCCTTGTCCTTGATTATCTTGTTGTACTCAACCTGTATCTTGCCGATATTATCAGCCACGCATTCGCCGACCTTAAGCTTAAAGTCGCCATAGCCCTTGCCCTCAAATTCCTTTTCGATCTCCTCGTGAGTTTTATCGGTAAAGCAGGAGTAAATGTTCATAAGGTTTGAAACGCCGGGCTTATTCTCCGCATCAAAGCGAACCTCGCAACCGGAATCGGTAACAGCGCGCTTAACCTTGTTTACGATAACCTTGGGGTCGTCAAGCATTGAGATATATGAGTTTGCATCCTCAGCGGACTTTGACATCTTTTTGTCGGGCTCCTGCAAGCTCATGATCCTTGCGCCTGCGCGAGGAATGAATCCCGTGGGAACCTTAAATACGTCACCGTAGATATTATTAAAACGAATAGCAACGTCCCTTGTGAGCTCAAGGTGCTGACGCTGATCCTCACCAACGGGAACACAATCCGTCTGATAAAGCAAAATATCGGATGCCATGAGCACGGGGTAAGTGAACAATCCCGCGTTGATATTGTCCGCGTGGCGCTGTGACTTTTCCTTGAACTGTGTCATTCTGTTGAGCTCGCCCATATAAGTGAACGTGTTGAGTATCCACGAAAGCTCTGCGTGTGCGGGCACCTGAGACTGAACATAAATAATGTTCTTTTCGGGATCAAGACCGCAAGCGAGGTAGAGTGCCGCGAGTGTCATTGTATTCTGACGAAGCTTTGCGGGTTCCTGGCGCACTGTGAGCGCGTGCATATCAACTATGCAGTAAAGGCAGTCGTATTCATCCTGAAGGTTTACCCAATTCTTAACTGCGCCCAAATAATTTCCGAGCGTTATGATTCCCGAGGGCTGAATGCCGCTGAATATTCTCTTTCTTGGCTCTGTGATTTCTGTTTTCTGTTCAACGTTTTCCATATTTAATCCATCCTGTATATTAATTTCTTTTAATTGCGGCTCTTGCAAGCTCGTCGCATCTGTTGTTATATACGTTATCGCTGTGACCCTTTACGTTTACGAACTCCACCTTGTGGGGCTTTGCCACCTCAAGGTAAAGTTTCCACAGATCAACGTTTTTAACGGGCTCCTTGGCGGAATTTACCCAGCCCTTTTTTTGCCAGCCTGCCAGCCAACCCTTATTGAACGCGTTGCAAACGTACTGACTGTCGGAATAGACCGTGACGCTGCACGGGCTTTTGAGCTTTTTGATGCCCTCTATAACTGCAATGAGCTCCATGCGGTTATTTGTCGTAGCCGGATCGCCGCCGTTAAGCTCAAGCTTATGCTCTGTGCCGTTTGCATCCGTATAAAACAGAATGCAACCCCAGCCGCCGGGACCGGGATTACCGGAGCAAGCGCCGTCCGTATATAAAATTATTTCTTTCATATTCCACCCAAAAATTTGTAATAAAAAATCCTTGACAGACTCTCTGCCAAGGACGAAGTGTTTTCGCTGTGCCACCTTGATAAACAAAAGTACAAACATACCCCGGTGGATAACGCCCACCCTGCGTTGCAGAATACTTCAAATTCCTCTGCACCCTCTGCGGCCCATTTGACGGTCTGTGTTACGCCCTGCTTTCAGCCAACGCAGCGCTCTCTGTGGAAGCATGATCGCCTTTACCCCCGCATCATCGGTTTAATAGGGATATTTTAACATATGAATGGGATTTTGTCAAGGGGGATAATAATATTCAACAAAATTTTCTGTTGCACAAACCCTCAAAGTATGGTATAATTATGTACGTTAACATATTTTGCGTCCGTAGCTCATCCGGATAGAGCGTAAGACTCCGACTCTTAAGGCGGCAGGTTCGAGCCCTGTCGGACGCGCCAAAAAGAAACGACAATTTTCGACAGAAGATTGTCGTTTCTTTTTGTTCTCTTCACTCATCTCTTTTCACTTTTATCTCTTCTCTAAAAGAAAATTGTCGTTTCCAGAGAAAAGATAAGAGAGAAGAGATAAAAGAAGGAAAGTTGTATAGTAAAAGTGAATAGTGAATAGTGAATAGGTGCTGAAGGTATCCGCTTCGCAGATGATTTTTATATACGAGAGTTCGAAGTCATACGAAAACTCATCGAAAATATCTTTTTTATAGTCTTTACACAAAACAAAGAGCACTTCATATGAAGTGCTCTTTGTTTTGGAACGATGTTTGCCCTTGCGGGCAAGCTATGAGTTATGGGATGCTCCGCATCGTTATGGTTTGCTTCGCCAAGTTGAAGATTGCAAGGGCAATCATATCATATAACTCATAACTCTAAACTGAAAAGCAGAAAAAGAGAGAGTCTCACGGAATTTTGCTTCCGCAGTACTCTCTCCTGTGTTTTTTATCGCCGGTTACGCATTTGCTTTTACAAATGCACAGGTCTTTACCCATACCCTTGTTTCATTTCTCCGCCAAGAACACCACCTATTTACACATCGGGTTTTTTTACGTCAAGTATTGATCGTAATTATTGTATATCCAGCATCGCACCAAGGTGGCGGTTGTCAGCGGTGGGGTTGTGGACAAGGATGCCTTTTTGTTCAACCTCTGTAAATATCATATCACTTAACAACCCAATAAGCCTTTCCAATGAATTACTCTGCAATCCGTTCTGTACTATGTGGTCGGGAATGCTGCCTTCTATCTGTTTTTTCGCATAGTCTAAAACCTCTCGGTACAAAGCCTTTGCCCCGTTAATTTCCGCATTTAACTCCATAGCTTTTGTACTTACGTTTTTGTCATCAACGTCTATATCCTGTATCGCAGTATTCAACACCGCAACTCTGGGGACATATTTTTCTCCGTCCCAATTTACATAGCCGTATTCCACAAGTCTGTGAACAGCGCTCTCGTCCATGGGAGCTCCACCCTTTACCAACAGCACCAATGCATCCATTTCATCAGTCGATAAATATCCCGGTCTGTACTTATCAAGTTTTATATTGCTGAACACGTACTGTAAAAACCTTGCCTTTGGGAATATTTTTGACTTACTGCCACCATTGAGCCCAACGCCGTGCAAAGCACCAACACTTTCCGTTTTTTCATATCCCACTATATGCCATTTGACTTTATTTGGCACATTATCTACTACTCCGTCTTCTCCTGCGGAAAAACTAAAAAGTAATTCTGCAAACATAGCCCACTTCAGTTCCTCTCTCGTTTGAAATCCATAGTCCCAGTCCGGCATAACCTCATCCATAAGCTCATAGAAAAGTTCAATGGTCTTATCAAGCTTTTCAACAATGTGTCCTTTTACGTTATCAACCTTATCAACAATACTTGCTACCGTATCTGCTGTCAAAATAGCAAAATTAGTAACGTATTCTCCTCCTTTTTCCGCTAATAACCCCTCTTTAACAAGAAAAGCCAATTCTTCCTCCATGTATGGCAACGCCACACCCAACTCGATTGCAAGGTCCTGTGCGGTACAAGGGGCATCATACGCGTGCAGATAAATATTCTTATAGAGTAATCGGTTGATTATCTCCCACCTTTCTCCCTCGTTTCCATAAAATGGTCTTGCATTCACCAGAATAATATCACCGGGATCGTAACTTCTTTTTCCAAACTCTCTTGTCATATCCATACCTTCCTTTATCATTTTTCTTGCACGATGTAATTTTGCTTTTACCGTGCCGATTGGTTGGGACAAATTTTCTGAAATCTGTGACACTGTTATACCGTTAATGTAGTGCTCCACTATGATTTTACGGTAATCACCTCGGATAAACGCAAGTTCTCTGCGCATTAAGGCTAACTGTTCCTCATATTGAAGCTCTTGTAACACGTCTTCACTCTCTTGCATAAGTGGTGTATCTTCATAATCCCAGTTCTCCTCTTTATCCCTTTTGAGTTTCTTTTGCTTCGCCCACGCACTATACCTGTTTGACGCGATCTTCCACACCCATGCAGAAAAACTGTTTACTCCCGAAGCACTTTGCAAAGAGCTCATAACGTTAATGGCAATATCCTGCGTCAATTCCTCTGCCTCATCGGGGGAACCGGTCCTTTTTAAGCAGTAATAGAATACTTTTTCAAGATATTCGTTACAAAATACAAGCCAGACCCGGTATATATTGTCATTGTCATTCAAGTTTATCCCTCCCTTCACCTATATAGTGTAAAAAAAATAACAAAGGTTGCATTTATAAAAAAACAAAGAGACAACTTACTAAAAGTTCTCTCTTGCATGCTTGTGTCAGTCGATGCAAACAGCTCGCTGCATCCCATATCACTCCACTATCGGTATGCTTTCCGCCGTCATTTTACGATTATTCGTACCACTCTGCCCGCATGGTCAAGATACGCGTTTCCAATAGTAATAAATTACAATCGTAGTCGAAACCGACAATTACTCCATCAAGGAACAATCGGTATCGTATCTACAACTTTTTCTTGTCCTACCAACATACCCGAGTAAGTACACATCAATGAAGACCCATCCTCACCATAGGTAAAGTAATAATCTCCGCCCTTTATTCCTGATTCAAGTGTTTTTATTACTTGCTTAGTGTCGCAATCCACGTAACAATAGCAATTTTCATTGTTATTATACAGAATTACGTATTCCGAATTGCCAAATAATATTCTCTCAGCCTCATTACATTGATATAAAACTTCAGCTTTTCCGTTATTATCATTAAGCCTTACAAAAACATCCCGTTTGTGGTGTTTAATATTGTTTGAATCACGTTCCGAAACATCATCAAACAGCACCAACACGGCATACTGCGACATAATATCATACACCGCCATGGAGATATCATTCGTATCGAGTACGAGATCCAACTCATACTCTCCTTGGATATCATATTCATGAACTTCAGACATCCACTTCAGTCGTTTAATCAGAATGCCGTTTGAATTATGTTCAAAGGAATAAGAATAAGACAAAACCTCATCCGTTACGGCTAAAGGATGACTTGATGCCAAATTATGCAAGAAAATACTTGGAGTCTTATTGTTTCCACACGAAGAAAACAATTCCAGAGCAAATAATACAATCAAAGTAAACGTAAAGCAAATCTTTTTCATTTATCCAGTCACCTCTTCTGCAATCATTTTCTGCGGATATAAGCACCGTCATTTTACTATTATTCTTACCACTCTGCCCGCATGGTCAAGGTACGCGTTCCCCGGAGAGATGAGCTGTGGGATCACCGCGTCGTGCGTTCCGCTCTCATCCGAATAAGTTGCCCTTACCTCGTTATAAAACATGCTGTGCATATGGCCACAGAATATTCCCTTTATAACGTCGGCATTCTGCGTAATAAGCCGGTACACCTCAGCCGTAGCTTCATCCATATTTCCACTGCCAACGGTACCGTTTTTATTAAAATCATATTCCGTATCCGCGCCTGCACTATACCAAAGTGTTGGGATCGCGCCCTTGCCGTCACGGGGAGAGATCGGCTCGTGCATAAAAAGCAAAATTATCTTGTTTTTAGCCCTCGCTTTTTGGATATCAGCGGCAAGCTTTTCAATCTGATTGTCTAAAAAACGTGCCCTGCTGTTGTCAATACACACGCAAATGACCTTGTCTTTTACCGTCCTTGAGTAATAATGCATATCATGGGGCCAGAATTCCTTCAGCATGGCAAGTCTTTCCTCAAGGGGGAGCATATCGGGCAGACCCGTCTGCATCTGCTTTGTAAGCTCGTGACCACCCAAAGCCATCATAACGTCGGGGTCGCGCTCCAAAATATGATCTCTGGTCAGCATTATACATCCGTTTGAAAGGTAATCCAACGTATCACCCGTTACCACAGTCTGGTCTGCATAACAAGCCACGTCCATGGCGTTTATAGCGGACTTTACCGATTCGCCCTCACTTAACCACTTTCTCTTTTTTCTGGTTGCCATGACCTCGCAATCAGCCTCGTCCGAGATCGAAACGTAATTAAAATGCACGTCCGTTATCTGATCGATCTCCACCGTTTCGCCACCAAGCCCCGACTCTATCTCCATTTCGATTATATACTGCCCCGTGTAGCCCAGTCTGTAAACCGTAAGAGCGTCACATTGGGCACATTCGGGCACGGGAAGCTTTGGCTGTGAGTAAAACCAATTTCTTGCTGTAAGCTTGTTGTCCATATGTATTCTCCGTATGTTTTGAATTAGTAGTTCAATTATACACAACCGTATCCGATTTGTCAAGGGCTTTGCGACAAAAGGTGAATTTGATAAAAAAATAACGAAGCGTTTTGCTTCGTTTGGCGTTTTGTGGGGATGGTTTGATGTGATAAGGCTTCCGGCAGGTTTTACTTTGACTCGTGGGACAAAATCACCACTCAATATAAACAAAATCTGCGAAGCAGATCAACCTCATATTCCGCAAAATTCTTTGTCTGCCGGTAAATTAGCGAACTTTTCGCAGAATAAAATAAAATGCTTTTCGCCCGAAGGAAGAAAAGCTACCTTAATTATTCATTCTTCATCAGCGAAGCGATTTCATTCTTCATTATTCATTCAAAATCCGCTTAAGATAAATGAATGATGAATGATGAATAATGAATAGTGAATAATACAAACAAAAATCCGCCTTCTTTCGAAAGCGGATTTTGTTTGGTCTGGGTGACAGGAGTTGAACCTGCGACCTCTTGAACCCCATTCAAGCACGCTACCAAACTGCGCTACACCCAGATAAATATGCTTTCTGTGTTTTCAAAAAGCATAGTATATACGTTCACTAAAAGCTACCGCTTATTTCAAAGCTATCTCCGAGGCATGAGGCATCCCCCACGCCTCGGAAAATTATATACTATATAGTTTGTTAAGACGGAAGATCTTAATGATTAACTATCAGTTCTTTTCAGCTTCTCTGATCTCGTCGAGCATTTCCTGGGGGAAGAAATCGCCGAGGTTGATAGTCATGTTCTCCTTAGCGTAGATAACAGTATCCTGCTTCTCTGCTCTGGGAAGTCTCTTCTTTCTGGGAGCTGCATTCTCACCGTCAACGGGCTTTTCTGCTCTGGGCTTTCTGGGACCGTCAAACTTTCTTTCGGGCTTAGGATCAAGAGCCTTCTTGCTTACGAGGATGCGACGAGCATCTGCATCGATAGAAAGGATCTTAACTTCGATCTCGTCACCGATCTTGAGAGCGTCTTCGATCTTCTCTACTCTTGCGTAAGAGATCTGAGAAATGTGAAGAGCTGCATCAACCTTGGGCTCAAGATTGATAGAAGCGAAGAAATCGTTAATACGAACAACCTTACCCTTAACAACGTCGTCAACAGCGTATCTTTCGTTTACTGTTGTCCAGGGGTGGGGAAGAAGTGTACGACGGTTGAGGGAGATCTTCTTGTTCTCCTTGTCGATAGCAACGATTCTTGCTTCAACCTCATCACCGATGTTTACTTCATCTGTAACGTTCTGAACGTTGCCCCATGTGAGCTCGCTAACGTGGATAAGACCATCAAACATACCGAGGTCAACGAATGCACCAAACTGTGTGATGTTCTTAACCTTACCCTTGATGATGTCACCAACCTTGTGAGCTTCCCAGAACTTGTCTTCCTTCTTCTGACGTTCTTCGAGGAGAACGAC
>SVGF01000072.1 GCA_015056475.1 Clostridiales bacterium | reverse complement strand
CAGCTCCTCTATTTCTTTGAGATGGAAACGGCATTTGCTGGCGAGCTCATGAATATAAATACATATGACCAGCCCGGTGTTGAAGAAGGTAAGAACGCAACTTACGCACTCATGGGCAGAGCAGGCTACGAGGCTAAGAAGGCAGAGCTTGACAGCAAGCAGCCCAAGAAGTGTGAATTCGTTATCGGCTGATGATGAGATTGATACTTGCCTCGGCATCGCCAAGGCGCAGTGAGCTTCTCTCAAACGTTGGAGTGAACTATGACATAATAGTGCCCAAATTTGATGAAAGAGCTTTTATGGAAGAACAAATGCTTCTGCGGGGATATATTTCTCCGCAGGAGCAAACGTATATGCTTGCATATCAAAAGGCAAAGCGTGCACTTGATTGCATCGATAAAAAGAGTGATGCAGTTGCTTTGGGCGCGGATACGTCCGTGGTTGTGGATGACGTTATTCTCGGAAAGCCCAAAGATGAGCAGGAAGCAGTAGAAATGCTCATGATGCTCTCGGGCAGGGCGCATAAGGTCGTTTCCGGATTTGCGCTTGTGGCGGGTGACGGCAGGGAATACATAAGCTTTGAAGAAACAAAAGTGTATATGCGAGCGTTTACCGAAACTGAAGCGCTCAATTACGTACAGCGCGAATACGTCCTTGACAAGGCGGGGGCTTACGCAATTCAGGGCAAAGCGTCTGTATTTGTTGAAAAGATAGACGGTTGCTATTTCAACGTTGTTGGTCTGCCTGTATTCAGGGTCACAAGAGCGTTGGAGGATTTTGGTATAAAAGTATTTTAATGTGAATGGCGGTTGACTGTAAGAATGATCGAACGGGTTCCGCATAAAATTTAATATCAACAACAAAACAACGAACAAAAACAAAACGAAAAATAAAAAATGGAGAAAACATGGGAGAAATTTTATTGATTACGTCCGGTAATGGCGGCGTGGGTAAGTCCACAACAGCCGTTAATATCGGCGCTTGCTTGGCGTCCCTATCAAAAAGCGTAGTGCTCGTTGACGGGGATGTGTCTATGAGAGAATTAGACGTATTGTTGGGGCTTGAAAACAGGATAGTTTATGATGTGATCGATCTTGCATCGAGAAAATGCAGATCATCGCAAGCACTCATAAAGGATAAAAGATTTGGCAACCTGTATTTGTTGTCTGCAGCTCGCTCGGGCGAAGCCTTACGGCTTACGTCGGAGCAGATAGTGATGCTTTGTGATGAACTGAAAAAAGAATTTGATTACGTTATTATTGATTGCCCCGTAGCAAGAAATATGGATAATACGTTTGCTCGCTTGGCTGACAAAGTAATAGTCGTTGCAGTACCCGAGGTGCAGTCCGTAAGAGCTGCGGATAGTGCAGTATCAATGCTGTTTTCTGCCGGAGTAAACGATCCATTGCTCCTTGTAAACAAGGCTCGAGCTGATCTCATAAAGCAAGGCGCAATGCTTGATATTTGGAGCATTGAGGAGCTTGTTGGTATACGACTTTTAGGTGTGATCCCGCAGGATGATCGTATAGTAGGTGCATCAAACAGGGGAGAGCCTGCAGTGCTTGATCCAAAATGCAAAGCGAGGGAATCCTTTGAGGCGATATCACGTGAGCTTTGCGGAATACGCACTCACTCAAGCAGAGTCGGAATCTTTTCAAAGCTTAGATCTGCAATCAGATCAGCAGACCCGCTTGGAGAATATTCGATCGTGAGGTGAGTGATATGATGAAAAAGGATAACAGATATACCGCATCAACAGCAAAAAATCGTTTGAGTGTAATGCTTGCATCGCAACGCACGTCTGCGGATGCTGAGGTGCTTGATTCATTCAAAAGCGAAATGCTTGAGCTGGTACAGAAGTATTTTAACGTTGATGAGAGTAAGGTAAGCATTAACGTTACACACGGTGACGATCCGTCAAACGTTGTTAAGGGTAGTCCTACAATATTTGTGGAGTTGCCGATAACAGAGGTAAAAGAGAAAAGCAGATCTTGGGAATAAGATCTTAAAATATTTATGAGGTGAGAGAAATGTCAGAAGAAAAGAAGAAATTATCCAAAAAGAGCATAATTTTGATTTCGGTATTGTCCGTGCTTGCTCTTGTTATTGGTGGTGCTATCTGGTTTGTGTCCGATCTTATTGGTGACTACATTACCGGTGAAGACGATCCGATTTTTAGTATAGACCCCAGCATGTCTGTAAATCCGTCCGATTTCAGCACTGCAACACCGCGTCCCGATTCAGGTGTGACATTTGTTGACGGTAGCTTTATGGAAGGCTTTATGTATACTTATGAGGAATACAGTAAGGACGAAAGTCTTGCTGAGCCTACGGTGGAATTCCAACAGATCAAGGACATGATCGACGGTGATTTTATCGTTATACATAGCGGTATGTTGTTTGATGACGACAATATTGAGGAGTCATACAATTTTGGTAAGGACGTTAACGTAACACTCGTAGTAACAGATTACGAATTTGAAAATGGTAAGCTTTACAGATATGAAAACGGTGTGCTTTTGCCGTTTGAGTATACTGACAGATCCCCTGTGTTTGAGTTTGTAACTGACAGATTGGGTGTGTTTGTTTACTCTGCAAATGAGGTGAACATCCCTGCTGTTACACCAACGCCGGAGTTGACCCCCACTCCTTCGTTGGAGCCTACACCTGTGGTAACCCCCACACCTACGATTGAGCCAACACCTGTGGTAACCCCCACACCTACGGCAAAGCCCACTCCCACACCTGTACCTACGGCTAAGCCTACAACTGAGCCGGTTGCAACGATCAATCCTAATGATAAGGACGTTATAGTAATAGCACTTTTTGGCTTGGACACAAGAAAGAACAATTTTACAGGTCGTTCCGATACAATAATGATACTTGCTATCAATACCAAGACCAACAAGATGACACTTACTTCCGTAATGCGTGACCTTGAGGTTGAGTATGCTGGCTGTGGCAAGTACACAGGCAGAAAGGGCAAGATCAATGCTGCTTTTGCTTACGGCGGCGTATCGGGTGCAATGGCAACAGTTGAAAAATACTTTGGCATTGAGATCGATAACTATGCTGTAGTTAATTTCCAGGGTATACAGGATATCATAAGTATCCTTGGCGGCGTGACTATCGACCTTTCAAAGCAGGAGCATGGTATAGTATTCTACGATGATAAGAATAACGCTAATGCAGCTGCAGGTACGTACGATCTTGATGCGGCTCAGACTCTTAAGTACATGTCCATCCGTAAGATCGATAACGACAGATACAGAACACTTCGCCAGGGTAAGGTGCTCCAGGCACTTATGGATAAGTTCTCAAGTGCATCATGGGATGAGCTTTATCAGCTTCTTGTACAGTGCTCAGCTTACGTAAAGACTGATATGAATCTTGCAAGAATGGCTACTGTTGCATTAAAGGTGTTTGAGATAAAGGATCAGGGACTCAAGCATAACAGCTTCCCGAATTATGCTCCTCCGGTTTATAACTGGCAGTCAGTTAACCCGAGCAAGGGTAACTACAACGTAATTCCTAACAATAAGGCGTTGCAGATAGAATGGTTCAGAAAGAGAGTTTACTCAGCTAAGTAATTAAGTCAGCTCAAGCCGCATAAATTGCGGTTTGAGCACTTTGTATTAATAAAGATTATTGCGGAAATATCCGCATTTACTAAAGAAAGGTAATAGGTGTGACCGTGAATAGATTTATATCCAATACTGATTCGCAAAAAAGAGAAATGCTTTCAGCTCTGGGTGTGCGTTCGCAAGATGAACTCTATAATGACGTGCCCGTAGAGGCAAGGCTGAAGGAGCCTTTTACATTGCCCGAGGCTTTGAGCGAGTACGATCTCAAAAAAGTAATGCAGAACCTTGCAGGAAGAAACATCTCAGCAAGTGACGCTGTGTGCTTTCTCGGTGCAGGTCAGTATGATCATTTCATCCCGAGCATAGTAACAAAAATGACAGCCAAGGTAATGTCGGACCTCAACGGTACGGACGATATTTCATCCCGACAGGATGCACTTAAGCTTATATATGAGTGTACAGAGTACCTTGCAAACCTTTGCGGTACGGATAATATTGACGTTTCTTATGCAAGCGTTGCAGATGCACTTGACTCAGTTGTCAGCTGTTGCAAGGGCAAGAGCATAGTTGTGTTGAGATCGGTAAATCCTGAGTATAAAAAGGCACTGTTGTTCCTTTGTAACGCTTACGGAATAGAGCTCAAGGAAGCATCTTGCAAGGATGGCACAACGTCAAATGATGAGCTTTCGGCTGTTCTCAGTGAAAAAACAGCAATGGTTATTGCGCAGAATCCTAACTATTTCGGTATAATAGAGGACATGGGTGTTTATTCCTCTGCTGCTCATGGCGTTGGGGCAAAATTTACTGCAATAGTTGATCCCATATCATTGGCGTTGCTTTCAACCCCGGATGAATATTGTGCCGACTACGCAATTGCAAGCGCTCAGCCGCTTGGTCAGACTCTTTCATTTGGAGCACCCAGCTTTGCATTCCTCGCTGATTATTCCGATAACAACGTTAAGGTTGTAAATTTCGAAAACGATACGTTTGTTGCAGATGATAAAAAGCTTTCTAAATGCAGATTTTCTTCGATAGTAACGGCTTTTGCTTATCTTGCATATATGGGTGACGGAATTGTTGAGGTTGCAAAAAACTGCTATTCAAATGCATATTATACTTACGAAAAGCTTACTGCAACAACGTCGTTCAAGGCTGTGTTTAATAAGCCCTTCTTCCGAGAGTTTGCAGTAAAAGCAACAAAGAAGAACGTTAATGACATTAACAACAGAATGCTTGATTACGGTATGATCGGCGGACCTCAGCTAAAGCCGGAATATCCTGAGCTTGGAAACAGCTGGCTTGTGGCAGTTACCGAAAAGCGTTCGGCGGACGAGGTAGAATTATTTGTTAAGGAGGCATCGCGTCAGATATGAGTAAATTGATATCACAGCTTTCTCAAACCGGAAGATACGGCTATACACTTCCTCAGACAGCTATAGATGAATACTCCACGGACAGTATTTTTGATAACCTCAAAAGATCAAAGCCGTACCACGCTTGCGGTCTTAACGAATACGACGTATACGAGTATTTTAATTCATTGGATCTAAAGGGAGAAAACAGCATTACAAACGGTGCTGATTACACTCTTTCAATACTTGATGACATTTCAAAGCTTGACGGCTTTACAGGTATTCATCCCTATCAGCTCGCAGATGCAGGGCAGGGTGCATTTGAACTTTTGTTCACGCTCCGTCATATGCTTTGCGATATGCTTGGGGTTGATATGATCTCACTTGGTCAGGTTACACCAAAGCAGTCCCTCATGAGCATAATGCTTATGATAAAGAGCTATTTTGCATCAAAAAAGGAACCTCGCAATAAGGTGATAGCAGTTGACGGCGTTTGCCCTTTTGCTGTAAAGACTTTGGAAAGCATGGGATTTGAAACAGTATCTTCAACCTGTTCGCTTGATGAGATCAAGCATCTGCTCTCATCCGATGTTGCTGCATTGTTCATTCGCACTCCCGATGATACAGGTGTTTTTGCAAGCGATATTCTTAAGATCACTCAAGCAGTCCACGATGCGGGTGCTTTGTGTGTGCTTGATGGAAAGAATCAAAAATCGCTCAGCGGAATATCGCGTCCCGGCGAAATGGGTTTTGACTGCATAATGATGGCACTTTGTGACCTTTTTGATATAGCAGATAAGTTTGCTGGTGATGCTTCATACCTTGTGGGCGTTAAGGCTGACCTTGTTGACTTTGTCCCGGTTCCGATGGTTGAGATCGATGACCTTGAACAGCATTATTTTGATTATGACAGAGAGTTATCTGTGGGCAAGCCCAACGAATTCTACGGAAACTTTACGTCGTGGATAAAGGCTCTCGGTTTTATATTGAGTCAAGGCTATGAGGGCTTTGTTAATAACGCCAAGGCGTGCAAGCTCAACAGCGAATATGCTAAGCTTAAAAATGGTACAACCTCTACGGTCAACGCCTGTGTTGATAAGAGAAGAATTGATGAGTGACATAGATCACACTTGATCACAACCGAAGTTTGATTTTATAATACAAAGTTCTCCACAATCAAAGAATAACTTGACAAAAAACATATATAGTGCTATAATTCGCATAATAGCATTATATGTTTTTATGAGGTGTTCTATGGTTTGGGGAACTTTTACTATTACACATATAATAAGTCTTATATTCGTATTTTTGCTTGCGATAATTATGTACTTAATCCTTAAACGTTTCAACGATAAAGTAAAGACTTGGGTGTTATTTTTATTCTCGTTAACCGGAGTGGCAGCAATAGTATATGAGCTTATTGTTCCGGGGTCACCGCTTGAGTATCTTCCTTTACATATGTGCTCGATCAATGCGATGCTCTTACCTATAACTGTTTTATCAAAGAATAAAGTTATGGGCAATCTCTTATTGCTCTGGTGTTTGGGTGCACTGATAGCATTGGTAATGAATCAAGTGGCTGCTTCAACTACAGTATTCTCAACCTATTTTTTTGTATATTATGGTTCACACACTTTTGAGTTCATTGTTCCGATGTTGTTGTTTTCACTTGGGTTGATAAAGTTTGATTTCAAATATATAATCAGCACAGTATTGATCACGATTGCGATATACACCGCAATACACCTTGTAAACTGCGGATTGAACGAGTATTTTATTGCAAATAATGTACTTGATCCAAATGGCAACGTTATTCAAGTAAACTATATGTTCTCACTTGAGCCTTCAAATCCTGTATTGGCAATAATGTATTCGATAGTACCTTTTGACTATTGGTATATGTATCTTGCATTCCCCATAATAATAGTGTATTTATTGGGGGTAGGAGCTATTAATAAGCTGTTAATATCAATAAAGTCACGCAAAGCACATGCATAAAACGATCCCCGACAGATTGATCCTGTCGGGGATTTTTGTAAAGTGTTGTTTTTTAGAATCCTAATCTATGCAACCAATCTGCGCACAGATTGGGCCAATATTTTGCGCCGCCGTTAAAATTCTTTGCAAGACCGAGCCCATGCTCGCCTTCGGGGAATATGTGAAGCTCGTAAGGGATCTTTTTAGCGGAAAGTGCCGCTGCAAGATATATGGAGTTTTCTACTTTTACGCAAGTATCCTCAGCTGTGTGCCATATAAACATCGGAGGTGTATCGCTTGTAATGCTGTTTTCGCCCGAAAGCTCTTGAACGTACTTTTCTTTGATGCTTTCTTCAAACCTGCCGACAAGGACGTAACGTGTATGCTCGTGAGTAAGCTCTCTTTTCAAGGACACTACCGGATAGCAGAGCACAGCGGCATTTGGCCTTGATGATACTTTGTCTATCTCATCACCGTCATTTTTGCCGTAATCAAAATGAGTAGCTCCCAAGCATGCAAGATTGCCACCTGCAGAGAAGCCTAAAACGCCTATCTTATCGGGGTCGATATTGTATTTGTCTGCATTGTATCTTACCCATCTTACTGCACGGTTTATGTCCTCGTGAATAGCGTGAAGATCATAGGGGAAGCATCTGTAATGAAGTGTAAATGCGCTGATGCCATTATCACTCAAAAATTGTGAAACGGGATCACCCTCGTAATCTGCCAAACCAACGTATGCACCGCCGGGACAAACTATAACACAACCGGTTTTTATTGGATCGTTGTTTTCATCATATTTTGTGGGGGTAATAAATGGCACGA
The DNA here is from genome assembly GCA_015056475.1 of Clostridiales bacterium. GTDB lineage: Bacteria > Bacillota > Clostridia > HGM11327 > HGM11327 > SIG351. The sequence goes on along the minus strand of SVGF01000072.1, from coordinate 3,827 downwards.
CGTACGTTTCTTCTTGCTCGTATTCCGGATCAAAAAGGGGTGTGCCATTATCCCAAAGCTTTAATTTTTCCATATTTCCTCCTGGGTTTATAATTGATTATCATAACACATCAGCCAGAAGCTGTATATCTTCTTCTTTTGTTGCCCAGCTTGTCACAAATCTTGCCACAGTATGTTCTTTGTCGGGCTTTTCCCAGAATCCAAACACGATCTTTTCACTCAATGCCTTGAATTCGTCATCCTTAAGCAAAACGAATATCTGATTGGTAGGGGATTCAACAAAAAGCTTATAGCCCTTTTCTACCAATAATGCTGATAGTTTTTGCGCCATATCAATAGCGTGTTGCCCCGCTTTGAAATACAATCCGTTTTCAAACATTACTTCAAACTGAACACCTGCCAGCCAACCCTTTGCAAGCATTGCTCCGTGCTGCTTTATGCTCGTGATAAAATGCTTTGGTGCTTTTGATTTTGAGAAAACTACTGCTTCGCCAAACAAACAACCGATTTTTGTACCTCCTATGTAGAATACGTCACAGTATTTTGCAATGTCCTTTAATGTAACGTCGGTATTCTTTGCCATAAGACCGTAAGCCATTCTTGCACCGTCAAGATAAAGTTTAAGACCATACTTCTCGCATACGGATGAGAGGTCTTCAAGCTCGTTTTTTGTATAAAGAGTACCGTATTCAGTTGGGTGAGAGATATATACCATTGCGGGTTGCGGCATATGCTCGTGGCTTGAATCATTTACAAACAAGTTCATGTATTCATCAACGTCCTCGGCTCTCAATTTGCCGTTATACTGCTCCAAAGTTTGTACCTTATGTCCGGAGTATTCGATCGCACCTGCCTCGTGCAAGCTGATATGACCTGTTTTAGCGGCGATCACGCACTCGTAATTATTCAAAACAGACGAGATCACAGTCTGATTGGTCTGCGTGCCTCCGGCGATAAAGAAAACCTCAGCATCCTTGTTGCCGCAAGCATCGGCAATCAGCTCTCCTGCGCGCTTTGAATGCGGATCCATTCCGTAGCAGACCTGATGGTCAAAATTAATTTTTGTAAGCCTTTGAAGTATCTCAGGATGTGTTCCTTGATCGTAATCATTATTAAAATAGAGCATTTTTCCTCCTAAATTTTAGAGTCACTGAATTTATACATAGTTTTCTCCCAGCGCTTGCTGAAATATCTTGCCGTAAAGAATATAATTCTGCATATCCAATCGATTATCATTGCCAGATGCACGCCGACCGCGCCCATTCCAAAGTGTATTCCAAGTATGTAGCTGAATCCTATTCTGAATATAAACATGGATGCGATCGAAACGATCATCGGGAATTTTACGTCATTACAAGCTCTTAGCATATTGGGTAACACGAATGATACAGGCCACAAGAATATAGCCAATCCGTCGTGTATCATTACGAGCACGTAGGCGATACTGCGCGCCTCGCTTCCCAATCCGGAATAGAGCATAAGTATATAATCAAGGAATACCAGTATCAACGTATTGATGACAGCGGTTGAAATATATGTAATAGCAAGCAATTTTTTTAAGTAATAGCGTATCTGTTCCTTGTCATTAGCACCAACGCATTTGCCTATAACTGCGATCATTGCAAGATTCATTGCCTGCCCGACTATGCACCCCATGCCGCCAAGTGTGTTTGCAACGCCCATCGCCGCTGTGGATTCAGTGCCGAATTCAGAAACTATGCTCATTACAAGCACCCTGCCAAGCTGAAATATTCCGTTTTCTATTCCGCCGGGTATGCCGATATACAATATCTGCTTTATGACTCTTAAGTCTACAGTAAAACCCTTAAAGCTTACACAAACCTCATGCTTTTTATTATGGAGAAGTGTAAGCAGAATGGCAGCCATAACTATTCTTGATATAAGTGTAGGAATAGCAACACCTGCAACGCCCATCTTAAACACAAATATGCACAAAGCGTTGCCGATAACGTTTATAACGTTTCCTATAACAGAAACCGTAAACGTAGTTGACGTTTTACCCATGTTTCTGAATAAAGCAGCACAAGCGTTATATACGCCTAAAAACGGGAATGAGAATGCACTTATAACCAGATAAGTCAATGCAGCACTGCGCACGTCTGGCTCTATTTTGCCGAAGAAAAGGCTGAGTAACTGCTCCTTGAATATGTGCGCGAGCAACATAAATACTGTACTTAAAACAAATACTGTAAATATTACTTGACAAGCAGCTTTTTTTGCGTCGTCAAGCTTTTTTGCACCCAAATTTTGTCCCACTATAACAGCACCGCCCGTTGCGACAGCCGAAAGAACGCTGAATATAAGCATATTGAGCATATCAACGAGTGAAACGCCTGAAATAGCGGCATCACCTGCAGATGATATCATCATTGCGTCAGCCATACCAACGGTTATTGCGAGAGTCTGTTCAAGCACAAGAGGGAATATGAGCTTTTTCAGATCGTTATTTGAGTACAAATAATGACTTCTGTCAATTTTTGTCATTTTATCTCCATATATTATTAAAAAATTAAGTTCTATTTAACTTTTCGCTTGCCTATCATAAACGGTGCGATGCGCATTATAAGAACGTCTATTACACAGCAAACTGCTATTGAGATCAACGCAACTGCAACGCCTACAGGCACGGAATAATTCTCTAAATACGCACTTGTAAATGGGATCACCCTTTGAAAAGCCAAAATCGGGAATTTGTGCAACAATAAAATTGTAATAGTCCTTGCACCGCAATAAGTCAAGAGCTTTAACGGACGAAGCGTCATGCAAAGAATGATGATCCCAAGAATACTCAGAATTGCTGAAAGATAGAATACGGCGATATTTCCGTAAATACTACTTAAATATGCAGCTTCCTTGTTTATTGATCCCAATATGGCGCCCAAAACTATCAAAGCTATTGCGAGCGGTACCTTGATATAGGCATTCAACGATTCTATCTTTTTGGAAACGTTGTATTCGAAAAAGCAGTATCCCATCAAAAAGAAAGGCAAAAGCTCAAGCGCGGAATCTGTTTTGTAAAAGATCCTGTGAATTCCGATATAGTGATAATTCAAGTACATTAAAATACCAAAAGCTGTAGCAATACAAACAAAAATAAAAATGCGTACTTTTGAAGCTTTAATATTGTTTACGGACCTTACAATAAGGTATGCTATTGTGCACATCACAAATGCACAAGGTAAAAACCATAAAGGATTATTTGCTCTGCAATAGCCCGTGAGGATCTGAGTGAATAGCTTTACGGGCTCATCAAATATTTTAGCTTCGTCAAAGTCAACGAATAATGAAACAAAAAATATTATTGCGGTGCTTATAACAGCAAAAATATAGTAGGGTACCAGCAGGGAATAAGCTTGCTTTTTTACGTATTGAAAAAACGGCTTTGAGTCAAACTTTGTGAGGGAGGAGGTAACGCCCATCATAAAGAAAAACAAGGGCACGTGGAATGAGTAAACGTAATGCTTGAGCCATCCGCCTAAGATCGTATGTCCAAGAACAATGGCTAAAATACCAAAGAATTTTACGCTGTCTATCCACAGTATTCTGCTTGTTTTCAAATTGTCGTTACTCATATTTATCTCCTTTTGTGTGAAATAAGTATAACACAATGATAGGTAATTGTCAATAAAAAGAATGGATAAATATTAAATTTATCCATTCAATATGAGGAATAAAAGATGAATATCAGTTGAGATGATTCTTGGATTTAGCAAGTTCAAACTCATCGGTTATACTCTTATCAGGAGCCTTGGTGGTAGCTGCAACAACGTTAGATACGATAATACCTACGATGAATACAGGTAAAA
>SVGF01000071.1 GCA_015056475.1 Clostridiales bacterium | reverse complement strand
TCATCGCATAAGGCAATTCGTATCATGCATTCTCCTCCTTTTTCGGCTTGACAACGGAGCAGATGTCACCAATGTCGCAATCTAAATAGTCGCATATACGAAGAAGCACCGACAAAGCGACTTCTTCGCCCTTGTTAAGTTTGCTCATCGTACCTGTGGCAATCTTCAGATCTCTGCGCATCTGCGCCCTTGTAATATCCTTCTCAATAAGGAGAACCCATAGTTTTTTATAGCTGATACCCATATCTATACCTCGCAAATGCTAAAGCTTGAATATATTCCATTATATCACAGTTGCTTTGATTTTGCAACAGGTCAAGTTAATATTACAGCAAAAATGTGCAACTTCTTGAAGTGTATAAATCAAAAATTGAAACTTACTCATGTTCAAGTACTATCACGATAAAATCAACACCACCCTGTTTGGTGATTCAAGGTCTTGTACATAAAGTTGTAATGATGACACATATATTTATATAATTTTTAGTTGTATTTTTATTAAATTTCGATTGACTTTCCTGTTAGAGTGATATATGTGGTATCCAAATTTAAAGGAGGAAGTCATATGAACTTCATCAGCAAAGAGGCTTTACAGCGCATACGTAAGGAGTACCCCGTCGGGGCGAGAGTGGAGCTGACCAAAATGAACGACCATTACCGCACAGACCTCGTTCCCGGTTGCAAGGGTACAGTTCGGTTCGTAGACGATATTCTTTCGTAATAAAGAGTAAGCTGGTTATTTTCCGGTACATCGAAAAATAACCAGCACTTTTCTTTCCTATCTCACTCTTTTATATCTTCATTTTTGAGTAATTCGATCATCCTATCAATTATCGGTGTCACCTGCCCTGCCTCAAAACGTCTTCCGAACATTCCCTCGCAAAAATGATCCTCTCTCAACAGCATAGTAAGCAACGCGCAACACAAATCATAGTCCGCAGAAGGAAGGCGTTTTAGTTCTTCATCAGCTTTGATCGGCTCTGTAGTCATATAGTCGTAATAATCAGACTTTAACGCATCAATATCCTCAAGAACATCATAAAATGTCACATCCAAGGTTGTTGTCGGATTGAGAAGCGTTTTCAGGCGCTCAATCTTATACTCTGTCATGGGCATCGTTTCTGAAAGATCAATGTAACAATCCTTATCTTTAAAACTGCAGCGTAAATAATCATGCCCGCCGTCAACTGCACAAGACTTGCACCTGCACTCAACATAATCGTGTCGGTAGGTAGATTCTATCACATCGCCACAAAGCTTACACTGAATAGCATTTTTAATTATTTTGCGCATAATGTTCCTCCTGCCTTTTACAAATCAGCCGTCTTATAAGTAGTATATCCTTCATAATAATAACTATGATCAATGCCTTTCATGAATACCTCGCGACTATCAATATCATCTGTTAGTGCCAATTTCAACACGTACTTGATTTCAATGTCTTTAATCGGACTACGCTCCATCGCCATTAAGTAATCTTCTTTGTCAACCTTACTCCAATCGACTACCATGCCAATTTCTTTTTTCAATATGCAATCCAACCAAATGCGTGTACTTCTGCCGTTTCCCTCTCTGAAAGGGTGTGCAATATTCATTTCAACATATTTTTCTATGATCTCATCAAATGTAGATTGTGGCATTTTATCAATATTAGCAAGAGCCGCTTCGAGATACATTAACGGAGCAAAACGGAAATTACCTTTTGAAAGGTTGACCGAGCGAACTTCTCCCGCAAAATCATAAATATCTTCAAACAGATACTTGTGTATTACCTTAAGTGATTCAAACTTGCCTGCCTCAAGCTTATCAAGAATACCATTCTCGAAAAGCTCAATTGCTTTCTTTTTGCTGATTCTTTCTTCTGCTTCTGCAAGTTCAGGGCCGGACGTAATACCTAATTTATTCTCGATCATAATGTCACCTCACACAAACGATATAATTCCACACATATATTATACCATAATGAAATGCGCCATCCGCATTTCTACCTCAGTTGGTTCAATAATTACATCAGAAGAAGCGAAGCTTCATTCCATAGTGTAATTATTATACCATAATGAAACGCGTTATCCGCGTTTCTACCTCAAATGGTTCAATAATTACATCAGAAGAAGCGAAGCTTCATTCCATAGTGTAATTATTATACCATAAATATGCACTGTTTTCAAGTTAAAAACCCGTATATCTCCCACAAACCCTAAAAAATACAATATTTGCAACCAAACAAACCATTCCATTTTTTCGGACATTATGATATAATAGTGCATATACATCACAAACTTGGAGGACTCTCATGGACACACCAATAAAGCAATTCGCAATCTACTCAAGAAAATCTCGCTATACCGGCAAAGGCGAAAGCATTGAAAACCAAATAGAAATGTGTAAAGAATACATCAAACAGAAATATGGTCAAGAAGCAGCAGACACAGCAAGAGTCTATGAAGATGAAGGTTACTCAGGTAAAAACCTAAAGCGTCCACAATTCAAACGAATGATTGAGGATTCCAAAAAAACAAAAATTGATGCTATCGTTGTGTATAAACTTGACAGAATTAGTAGAAACGTTGCTGATTTTTCAAAACTGATTGACGATTTATTCAAGCGTGACATAGCATTTATTTCCGTCACAGAAAAAGACTTTGACGGTAGTACCGCTATGAACAAAGCTATGATGTATATTTCTTCCGTTTTCGCAGAATTGGAACGTGAAACTATCGCAGAGCGTATCAGAGATAATATGCGAGAGCTGGCAAAAACAGGTAGGTGGCTGGGCGGTGTAGCACCAACAGGTTTTAGATCAAAAAGCATTTCAAACGTAAGTATCGACGGCAAAACACACCGTGCCTGTATGTTGGAACCAATCCCGGATGAAATCAATACGATCAAATTGATATATGACAAATTTATTGAACTCAATTCACTGACAAAGGTCGAAGAGTATTTAATGAATCATGCATATCATACAAAACGAAATAACAGATTTACTCGTTTTGCGATCAGAGCAATTTTAACAAATCCCGTTTATTGCACCGCAGATGAAGATATGTATAACTATCTGACACAAAACGATGCTGATCTATTCTCTGAAAAATCAGCATTTGACGGTGTGCACGCAATTATGGCATATAACAAAACCAAACAAACTCAAGGCCAAGCAAACAAAGTCAAGCCCCTATCGGAATGGATCGTTGCAGTGGGAAAGCACGAAGGCATAATCCCAGGCGCAAAATGGGTGCAAGTGCAAAATATGTTGAACTTAAACAAATCCAAATGCTACCGCAAGCCGAGGAGTAATATTGCCCTTTTGTCAGGTGTGTTACGCTGTGCTGAATGCGGCGACTATATGCGACCCAAGACTTCGGGCAGACTAACTGCCGACGGCGAGCCTGCGTTTGTGTACTTATGCTCGACTAAGGAGAAAAGCAAGAGCCATTTGTGCCAAGTCAAAAATGTAAACGGAAACAAAATTGACGCGGAAGTGATCAACGCTATAAAGGATTCTCAAAAAACAAACTCTGACGTTTCAAGTAGGATTGCAGCGCTAAAAAAACAGATTAACTCAGCTAATGATACCTATGAGGAAGAAAAAGCCACCATAAGAGAAAAGGTCAAAGCTAACGAAAAAGAGATTAACGAATACGTGGATGCATTTGCAAAAGCGCATAATGAAACTTTAATGGAAATGATCGAAGCAAAAATCGATAAATTTTGCAATGAAAACGAACGACTGAATAGTCGTCTTGAGGAATTGGATGCTTTAACACAGCAAAACAACTTATCTGCGTTGGAATTTGACATCATATCAAAAAAATTATCTTCTGTAAGTAATAGTATCGACGACTACACAGTAGACGAAAAGCGCAAGTTGATCAAATCGGTGATCAAAGAAGTGAGATGGAACGGAAAAGAAGCACACATATACCGTCTTGATGCCGACGGCGAATGCGATTTATCAGGCATTCAAGATATGCAACATATTGAGCCGTTATGTGAGTATAGCAAATGAGATACTTATGACCCTTCGTGCCAACAAGAAGGATTCGGGAAACGTACTGTTTTCTGACTGCTTGGGGTGCGACGATGACGGCAACGAAATGGTTTACGGGGATATTCTGGGATCGAGTGATGACGAGGCTTATGCACGCCTTGAAAATGAAGAAGACGTTAAAAAAATGCTGAGCCTTATGAAGACCTGCCTTACGGATATGGAGCGCACCGTGCTTGAGCTGAGATACGGGCTAAAGGGGCACACCGCCAAAAATGGAAAGGAAGGATCGACACAGCAAGAGGTTGCAGATATACTTAATATTTCGAGGTCGTACGTTTCGAGAATAGAAACAAGAGCACTTGGAAAGCTGGGAAAAAAATTTGGGATAAAATAGAATATAAGCTTGTGAATATTCACCGTTAAAGGTAGTATTCACAAGCTTTTATCTTTACTTCAATTCATCCTGCTTTAAGCCTATATTCCCGCATTTTTATCCAATATAAGCACCGTCATTTTTTACAATTTATTAACGTATTTCCGATTATTTGTATTGACATATGATAGCGATTATGTTATACTAGTTACATAATATAATAATGTATATTTTCAAAAAAATGTATTTTGGAGAAGAGATATGACGTTTTCTGCCCTTTCCCTAGCTATAATACTGTTTTTTGCCGGCACAGTCGTAGTATGCATTTATCGCGGTAGAGAGCGCGGATTCTTTAAGTCCCTGATTTTCCTCGGTTGCTCATTTTTAAGCATGTTAACGTCAATAATTATCTCTCCCCTGTTATCTCAACTTTTTATAGAACCTATATCCCAAATTGTTTTACCCCAAATTACAAAGTATCAAGAGCTTATCTCCCAATATGCGTCAATGGACGCTTTGATTAAGGTCTTTGTCACAGCCATTTTAAGCTCCATTATTTTCGTGTTGCTGTTTTTTATTCTGCAACTGCTATCTTACTCTATTTGCATTTTAATAGGCACTATCTCCAAAAATGGATTTAACGACCATTCATGCACCAGCCAAACAAGCTATTGCGCACAAAACAGTAAAAAATTAGGAGCTGTCATCGGCTTTGTATGCGCGATCCTGTTCACAATGGTGCTAACTTCACCCATAATGGGTATTCTTGACGTTACAAGCGCCACTTTAACCGCAACGGAATTTATTATGCCCAACGCATCAGAAGATGCATTTTTTGACAAAAATGATGCAGATGCCATAAAAAAACATTCAAAGGACGTAGTCGGCAATGTTTTTTATCGTTTTGGCGGACAAACAATATTCCGCTCGGCTGCATCTGCCCGATACAACGGTAATAGCATTTATCTTGCGCACGAAATTGACGTTGTCTTAAAGGCGTCATCAGATTTTTCAATCATAGCCAAATTCATTGAGCAGCCCGAATTATGCGACGCGGATGATATCAACACAATTTACAGTCTACGTGACAACATTTGTGACCTTGAGTTATGCCACATCGCACTTGCTGAATTTATATCACAAGAATTTACCCATTGGAAGAACGGCTCTGACAATATTCTTAAAAAGCCAAACTTTCCCGAGGTGCTTGAGTACGCGTTTGACTGCGTGATTGATATTTGCATAAATTCGACCCCTGACAATATACGGGAAAACATTTCCACAGTCTTGAACATTATCTCAATTATCCTTGACAGCGGCATCAACAAGCACAGCTCAAGCGATCTTATTGAGATCATATCATGCATAAGCAACAGCAACATGATCGAAAGGATAAATTTCGAGTTAGCAAATAACGAGAGCTTTTCAGGCATCAGCTTTACCTCAGTAGCTATGTCGATCGTGGTAAAGCAGATCGATATTTCCATTACAGATCCGCAAAAGCATGACGAGCTGTTGAAGAATATTGCTACTGCGATTTCAACCGTCACTACCCGAGGATACGGCACTCTTGACGAAAAGCTTTCGGTGCTTTCATCAACTGCAAAGGATTATTTTTCTGATTTTGGATTGGATATTTCTGATGAAATGGCTCAATATGCAGCTGACGTACTCCTCAATCACTTTGATCTGGATCAATCCGAGATATCACCCGAGGATATCGAGGAGTTTTTTAACAGCTTTAAGGCTCAGTAAAAGGAGATTAATATGATCGATCTGATCTTGGATTTTATAGCACAAGTAATTTTGATAATTGCTGGAAGTATTCTCTACGTTTTTTTAACATCACGGCTGCTTCCCGCAAAATTGCTTAAGCCTAAAAACAAAATACTATATTCAAGCAGTATCGGAATAAAGAAATACGTTTTTGACAACGGTAGAGGAATAGTGTATATTCCCGATCCACATTCACAAAAATATCTCACTCAGTACGTATTGACTGAAAATTCCGGCGAAAAATTTTTAACTTGCCAATTTGACAACAGAGTTATTACCGCAGAATATAAAGTTACGGTTTTTGACTGTGATAATAAAGTCATCGACGTGATAACCGTTCACGATACTCCCGATCAGTCCGAGATATCCGGAGCTGTTCACTTGCCGTTTTTGACGTCTTATGTGGACATATCGGTAATCAGCATAAATTGCTCCAACGTATCGGCAAAAATGGACGTATCGATATCGCCGTCAGCCTGTGTGTTGTATGCCGTATTGAATTTTGTGGTAACATTTGCGTTTTTTCTTTTGGTTCACGTGGCAACAACCAATATTGTTAATTACATATTCGACTTTGATCAGGCGATATCGGGTTACAGCATTATATTCGTGCTTGCATCATCCCCCATCTTTTCAGTGATATATACGCTATTGACAATAAACAAAAACCTTACTTGAGACTAAAGCATACCCAAGCAAAAGGAGTAATCTATGTCGGCAGAAAATAGAATCGTCAACAAACTTCGTTACCGATATCCTCAAATAAACAATTTTGTATCGGTAAAAGAACTACTTTTTATCCGCGAAAATGAATCGAATCATTTGTTGATCCGCTTTTGCAATCTGTGTGACGTTACGGTCAATGAGATCGCTTTTACGGTAATAGAGCTTGATGCCTCAGCCCAAGTATTGGGTAAGCACTACGTAAACGAGGATATGCTTAATATACTGCCGGGTAACACATACTCCCCGACGTCCGATATTGCAATATCGATGGATTGCTGTGACTGCAAAATAATCATTCATCATGCAATATCAGGAAAATATCTGTACCGTGAGCATGAAGGGAAAATAATCACAGACTTTATCAAGCCTCAGCACGAGATCGTTACGGATTCAAGCACAGCCAAACCGCAACCATTATTCCACACAAGTTCAGAGCATTCAAAAAAGCCCAAAGCTTCGTTGATCTTGTGTATCGTATTCACTATCGTTATAATAATGCTATGTTTTGCCCGTCCAATCATATCGTATTATACGGAAGATATCAGGCAGTACATTCAGGAATACCTGAATGAAGTATGGCAAAGTATTATCCACGCTTTTAATGCCAACTGACTATCAGTAAAATTCAACGCTCGGAGTAATTTATGCTTAAATATTACAGTATTATCAGTCAGATCTCTCAAAAAGACAAGATCCGTTTATTGACGGATATGAGTTATCTTTCAAGCAATGAGTTTCATGCCTTGGGCATTCCCGAAATAAATATTGCTGATATAGGCGAATACTGCACCGAGCGTTTTCCTTCGCCAATATCGCTTTCAAACAGCTGGGACGTTGAGCTTGTAAATGAAGTAGCATACAGCATATATAACAGCATAGCTCAGGATGGCGCAAGCTTGATACGTGTCCCCTCACCTGAAATAAAGGTGGACAGGTACGCTCCTGCATTGTCCGAGGATCCGTTTTTGGCTTCTGCCATATCGCGAGAGTACGTTAAGGCAGCCCAAAAAGCATCGACGTCTGTTGCATTGAGCATCGGAGCAAGCACTCCGACTGAAGCAAAATGGTTAAACGATGCTTCAAACAAAGAATTTATACAAGAGTACGTGTTTGACCCATACCGTAACGTAATAAACGACACGGATTGCAGGGCGATATTTGTGGAATCGGACTTTTTATCATCACACCAAAAGAATATAAGCTTGCTGTACGTGGGCGAAGCTGAAAAAAACACCACGCTGATCTGCCCCAATGCGTCCGCAGATATTACCGTTTTGCATATTGCAAACGGCGGGATGTGCATTAAGGGCTCCGCTTCTGCTCTTGAATCCGCACTTGGGCGCTATGAGCAGTTAAAAAAAGAAATTGAGTTTGGTCAAAGTACAGCCCATGACTTAGAAACAGAATTATCCATGGGGAAAGCCATATCTCCCGATACTGTAGATGAAGCGATCGATAGACTTATAGATCTTGCGTTTTCTGTAAAAAGACTGCCACAGCTTGCAAATGAACAGGATCTTACAGACCTTGCTGTAAAGGCGTGTGAAGGATCAACCGTACTGTTAAAAAACAATGGCTCGATATTGCCCTTAAAGCCTTCTGCAACCGTATGCATATTGGGTGACATAGTTGCAAACGGCGCATTCAAAGACAAGCTTATTGAGGAGCTCAATTCTTGCGGTTATAAATTTTTAGGAGCTGAGCGCGGATATGACATAAACACTGACAGAAGCGAAGAATTGTTGGAGAGCGCACTATCACTGGCAAGTAAAGCCGATATAGTGCTCACATTCCTGGGATTGGGCAAAAACAGGGAAAAAACTTCTGCTTTTGCGCAAAAAATTGCTATTCCCGCCAACCAACAGCATCTTCTTGAGAGCTTATCAGGCATTTGCAATAAGGTAGTGGCTATTCTCCCGCCCGACCATACGCCCGACATCGGACTGCCTCAAAGCTGCTCCGCAATACTGCTGACACCCTTTTACGTTGTTTCAGGAGCAAAGGCTTTAGCCAATATATTAACGGGAAAGGTATCGCCTTGCGGCAGACTTTCTTCTACAGTTTATACCGCAACCCGTGAACGCATACTGTTTGACGAGCTTCGTGCGCGCAATTGCACAAAATGCACGCAGTTTATCGGATACAGACATTATGACACAGCAAACGAATATCAGCCTTTTCCATTTGGGCACGGATTGAGTTATGCACAGTTTTCGTATTCAAGTTTGCGTATCACAAAAAACAAAGTCAGATTTTTTATAAAAAACAACAGCAGCATCCGTGCAAGCGAGATAGCGCAGGTTTATATCGGCACTAAAGATAACTCGACTCTTGCTCCCAATAAGGAGCTTTGCGGTTTTACCAAAATAGATCTTGCACCGGATGAAAAAAGAGTGGTAGAGATTCCGTTAACCGCTAAGGCAATTACCTTGCTCGCCAAGCATAATACGACCCGTCTAATTTACGTTGGCTCATCATCCGCAGACATAAGACTGACAAAAAGGCTGTGTGCGGTGAGTTTTAATGGAGCCGGCAGCAAAAGCAAGTCGCCCGATTACATTCAATCGCAATCAAATATCATTACCGACAACTTCAAACTGGAGGAAAAAGTCAGCACCATGAAAAAATCCGTATTTAATTTCATATCCGGTAGCATTTCTATTCTGTTAGCTATTGCACTAAAGCTTTACTGTATTTCTGTCGGTATAGATTCGGTGTTTTTTGACTGCTTTGTAATAGCTCTTGTATTGTTTGGATTGATTCTTTTTATTTCAGAAGTGATCCGCCGTAACAGCATTCACAACGCCCACCGCCAAGAAATTGATAAAGCTAACGCAAAAAGCTTTAAAAATGCGCAAAAAATATCAAAATACGATGTTGATGCGATGTTTATCAAGGAATTTGATACCGACAACGATTCAGCATCCGCAAAGGCACAAAACGATGACGTTTCATCCAAGCACCTTGATTTTGTTGACCGTGAACAAAGTTTTGCAAATGCGGCGGCAGATTTTGAAATATTTGCACAAAGCAAAGGGTATAAATTCGCTCAACCCGTTATTAAAAGGATATTTTCAGCAATATCAGCTTCGAGGCTTGCTGTTGTAACGGGAATGAATGACGAGGATTTCGGATCGTTTATTACTGTTCTGAGTAATTATTTTGAAACGGAAGTATTCGTAGAAAGGATCGATCAGACGTACACCTGTGCAGAAGATCTGCTTTTTAAGGCAGACTCGTCAAGCATAAGGAGTAAAACTCAAGTATGCTTAGCTATCGAATCCGCCGCAAACGCTTCGCATAATATCCATATTGCAGGGTTGACAAATGTCAAAGCAACAGGGCTTTTGAGTTATTTTTCGACATTTGCAAGCTACGCCAAGGATCCTTACGGCGACCACCGCGTTGTTGCATTGAATGAAAATGAGCTTGCTGTTTCATATTACATCCCTCAAAACCTTTGGTTTGTGCTTAACCTTGCCGAAACTCAAAACCCAAGCGATCTGCCTGCATTTGTAAGCGAAATTGCTACTGTCAATGCATTTCCGTTTATACCATTCGCTCCTTGTAAGATGGATCGTAATATCAAAAGATTCACTTATTATCAGTTGGAATATCTTTGCGAAAGGATGGAAGACAGATTCTTTATAAGTGAAAACACTTGGAAAAAGGTCGATAAGCTTGAACATACTATTTCAGGCATTGATGATTTTAAGATCACAAACAAAATGTGGCTTGCACTTGAAAGATACACGTCTGCATACGTTTCGGCAGGTGGCGATGAAAACAACGCCCTTGATGAAGCCATTGCCGCAAAGCTGATAGTACCCATCGTTTCTGCTTTGAGGACATCGCAAAGCTTTTCAAACACAAATATCAGCGAAGCACTCAAAGCAATATTTGGTAACAGTAACGTTAACTCAAGCTTAAAAATGATCACACAATGTGGTCGTCAGCAACCGTAATAAAGGAGAAAACCATGTCACTTGTCCAATACCAGCATTTCCCGCTGTATAATCTCAGCACAATTTTATCCAAAAAGGCACTGATCGATATCTTCTCCTCCAACACAGCAATACTTATATACATATTGCTATTGACGGTCGTGGTATCGGCGTGCATTATCTCAATGATATTCAATAAAAACAACGAAGATACAGCTCGCCACGATCAAGATCAAAACGAGCAGACAGGAGCCGTAAAACCTCAAAACGAGCAGACAGCGCAAAGATTCTGCATGCTGAATGAGATCGACTCAAACGCAGCCGCATACTCCCGCAGATCATACGAGGGCTCGCTAACACTCAGTACGCTCTGTGACGATTTTCGCAATTTTGCCGCAAGCAGACTTTCGCTCTATTACAGCATTGACGATATACGCAAGCTTGTTGCAGGCCTTGCAGTATCCAAGCTCATAATAATTCAGGGCATTTCGGGTACGGGTAAAACTTCACTTGCTCACGCATTTGGTTCGTTTGTTGATAATCCCTCAACCATCATCCCCGTACAGCCGATGTGGAAGGAAAGGACCGACCTTTTAGGCTATTACAACGAATTTACAAAGCGATTCAACGAAAGCCAGCTGCTTATAAAAATGTATGAGGCAAATTACAGCAACGATATATACGTCACAGTTCTCGACGAAATGAATATCGCAAGAGTTGAATACTATTTTGCAGAGTTTTTATCTTTGCTTGAGCTTCCGAATTCAAGCCAGAGATACGTAAACGTAGTTTCAGACAGATGGAGTACCGATCCAAAGCAGCTTGTTGACGGAAGAATAAAGCTCCCGGATAATATGTGGTTCATTGGCACGGCAAATAACGATGATTCAACGTTTGCAATTTCGGATAAGGTATATGACCGCGCAATGATAATAGCTCTTGATTCAAAAAACGAAGAATTCTCTGCTCCACCTACTGCGCCAA
>SVGF01000070.1 GCA_015056475.1 Clostridiales bacterium | reverse complement strand
CAAGCAGAAGTGAAGTTGTATCATCCGCAATGGAAGAATCAAGACCGCCCATAACGCCTGCAATAGCAACGGGCTTGTCATTTGAGCAGATCATGAGCATATTTGTGTCGATATGACGCTTAACCTCGTCAAGTGTTTCAAACTCAAAATCCTCGTCAAATCTCTTTACTTCAATGCAATCAACCTTTCTGTTGTCGAATGCATGCATGGGCTGACCAAGTTCAAGCATGATATAGTTTGTAAGGTCTGCAAGGAGGTTGATAGCTCTTGTGCCGCAGTAGTAAAGACGAATTCTCATTGCTACAGGACTTGTATGCTTTGTGATATTCTCTACCTTGATGGAAGAATAACGGTAAACAAGCTCGTTATCCTTAACCTCAAGCTTAACCTCGGGCAAGTTAGAATATACGGACGTATCCAAAACCTCAAGGGGCTTAAGCTCTCTGCCCGTGAGAGTAGCGAATTCTCTTGCAATGCCGTAATGACCCCAAAGGTCGGGACGGTTTGTGAGTGATTTATTGTCAACGTCAAACACGATATCCTCAATGGGATATACGTCCTTGATATCTGTACCAAGAGGGATATCATCCTCAATATTCATAAGACCGGAGTGGTCGTCGCTTATGCCGAGCTCTGATTCAGAGCAGCACATACCGTGGCTCTCGTAACCTGCAACAGTTGCACACTTTATCTCAAAGCCGTTAACACAGCCGCCCTCCTTAGCAAATGCAACAAGCTTGCCCTCATAAACGTTGGGAGCGCCGCAAACGCAATCGTATATCTTATCTCCTGCGTCAACCTTTAAGAGGTGGAGCTTTTTGGAGTTGGGGTGATCCTCTATTGATACTATCTTTGCAATAACAACGTCCTTTGTGTTTTCACCGTAGTGGATAATATCCTCTACCTCTGCGGTAGCAAGAGTAAAGCGGTGAATAAGCTCGTCTATATTAAGTCCGTCAAGATCAACAAACTCATTTATCCAATTCATTGAAACTAACATATTTTTACCTCCTTACTCATTCTCAAACTGTGACAAAGCCTTAAGGCTGCCGCTGTTGAGATCTCTGATATCCTTAACGCCGTATCTCATCATAACAAGTCTTGTAAGGCCAAGACCGAATGCAAAGCCTGTGTACTTGTCGGTATCGATACCGCCCTCTTTAAGCACGTTGGGGTGGATCATACCGCAGGGACAAAGCTCAAGCCAGCCTGAATTCTTACATGAAGGACAGCCCTTACCACCGCAGATAGTACAGCTGATGTCAAGCTCAAAGCCGGGCTCCACAAACGGGAAGAAGCCGGGACGAAGTCTTACGTTAACGTCCTGCTTGAACACCTCAGAAAGCATAACCTTCATAAAGTAGATAAGGTTTGAGATAGAAATGTTCTCGTCGATCATCATACCCTCCATCTGGAAGAACGTATTCTCATGGCAAGCATCAGTCGATTCGTTTCTGAAGCATCTGCCGGGGAAAATAGCTCTCAACGGTGCGCCGTATTTCTTCATGATAGCATTCTGCGCGGCGGAAGTATGAGTTTTGAGAAGCTGACCGTTATCAAGGTAATAGGTATCCTGCATATCTCTTGCGGGGTGATGCTTTGGGATATTGAGTGCCTCAAAGCAACGGTAATCGTCAACTACCTCATCGTAATCCTCAACCGTAAAGCCCATGCTTGCAAATATTTCCTCAACCTCTCTCTGAACGAGAGTGATGGGATGATAAGATCCCTGATCAAGTCCAACGGGGAGAGTAACGTCATACTGCTCCGTATCCTCTATCATTTTTTCGATACGAAGCTTTTTGAGTTCTTCTATTCTCTGTGTGATCTTTTGGTCCGCCTCTGTTTTGAGAACGTTTACCTTTTGACCGTACGTCTTCTTTTCTTCACCGGACAAGTCCTTCAAGTTCTTCATAAGATCCGTAATGAAGCCCTTTTTGCCGAGGTAGCTCACTCTTAAAGCCTCAACCTCGTCAACTGTAGAAGCGTTGGAAAGCTCATCCAAAAGACGATTCTTTAACTGTTCCATACTATAATATCCTTTCAAAGTAGATTTCTGATAAAATATAAAAAGCCCTCGCGCCAAAAAAGGGGCGAGGGCTATCTCACGGTACCACCCAAATTAATACTCATTAAGCGTGTAACGCCGCCAAACGCTCAAACCTACGCACGATATGCCGCTTCAGCCGAGAACTCGGGAGTGAACTTCGGTATTCGACCTCATGGAAAGGCTTTCAGCCCAAGACCTCTCCTCTCTGATTTCGGTTGATGAACACTTACTCTCTCCGTCAACGTCAAAACGTAATAAATTAATGATATTATATCAGTTTTTTGCGGTTTTGTCAATAGGTTTGCTGTATTTTTATACTCATAATAATTGTATTTTTGGGTTGACATTATCAAAAAATGTGCTATAATAAAATTGGTTTCATTAATAACTTGTATTGATAGGTATTAAAACTTATGGAAAAATTACTAAAATTTCTGAACGATTTAGAGGATAAACATATTTACTATAAATTAAACAAAGTCAGGGATAGTATAATGGTAGAAGTTGCAATCCCAGGCGAACGTTGGAAAATCGAATTTTTCGAGGACGGAAGTGTTGAAGTTGAAAAGTTTATCAGTCAAGGTGAAATATTAGATGAAACAGAGCTTAAAAAGCTATTTAACGATTAACAATCAAATAATATTATTCTAAAAACAATTCAGGGGTAAAATATGTCTTCAAGTCTTCCCATTGCGGTTTTTGATTCCGGTGTCGGCGGAGTAAGTGTGCTCAAACAGTTGATCAATATAATGCCAAACGAAAGCTATATATATTACGGCGACTCAAAAAATGCGCCCTACGGCTCCAGATCCCACGAGGATATCCGATCCCTTGTGCTTTTATGTGTAAAGGAGCTTGTTGATATGGGCATAAAGGCGCTCGTTGTGGCGTGCAATACTGCTACAAGCGTGGCGATAGACGAGATAAGAGCAATTTATCCCGAGCTTTGCGTTATAGGTGTTGAGCCCGCCATAAAGCCGGCCGCAGAGTACACTGAGAATGGTAACGTTTTGGTGATGGCTACACCTGCAACCCTGAGCGAAGAAAGATTCTTGAACCTTGTGGATAAATATTGCTGTGACTGTGAGGTTGAGCTTCTTCCCTGCCATGAGCTTGCAGGTCTTATTGAACAAGGACATATTGATGACGAAATTATAAATTCCCACCTTGAGAATATACTTTCGCCCTATAAAAACAAGGTTGACAGCGTTGTACTCGGATGCACTCATTACCCGTTTGTAAAGAATGTGATATCAAAGCACCTCGGTGAAAACGTAAAGATATTTGACGGTGCAATCGGCACTGCAAACGAAACTCGCAGAAGGCTTGAGCAGTGCGATCTTTTGTGTGATGAAAACGCTTTTCCCGATATCAAGATACTCACAAGCGGTGATAACGAGAGCTTTTGCAGCCTTGTAAGCACTTTGTTTAACGTATAATCAAGAGTTTTTGCCGTAATTATCATAAAAAGTATTTACAATTTTGGATTTTTGTGATAAAATATAAGGGTTGTTAATTAGTATAATTTATTGAGAGGTTTTATATATGTCAGGACATTCAAAATGGGCTAACATCAAAAGAAAAAAGGAAAAGACGGACGCAGTAAAGGGCAAGTCATTCACAAAGATAGGCAGAGAGCTTGCCGTTGCTATCAAGGAAGGCGGCGCTGATCCCGAAAGCAACTCCAGACTTCGCGACGTTATTGCAAAGGCACGTGCTAACAACATGCCTAACGATACTATCATGAGAAGCATCAAGAAGGCTTCCGGTGAGCTTGGCAGCATCAACTACGAGGACGTTACTTACGAGGGCTACGGCATTGGCGGTGTTGCTGTTATCGTAAACACACTTACAGATAACCGTAACCGTACAGCAGGCGAAGTAAGACACTTGTTTGACAAATTCGGTGGCAACCTCGGTGCTACAGGCTGTGTATCATATATGTTCGACAAGAAGGGCGTTATCGAAATCGAATACGACGACGTTGCCGACATTGACGAGGACGAGATCACAATGTTCGCTCTTGATTGCGGTGCAGAGGACGTAAGCATTGACGAAACACTCGTAACTGTTTACACAGCAGTTGAGGACTTCTCCGAGGTAAGCAAGGCTTTTGCAGATGCAGGCAGCTACAACATCATCTCCGCTGAGCTTTCTATGGTTCCCCAGAATACTATTGAGCTTACAGACGAGCAGGAAGAAAAGTTCATGAAAATGATCGACGGTCTTGAAGATAACGACGACGTTCAGGACGTATGGCATAATCTTGATTGATAAGATGGATAGCAAGGCAACGGATAAACCGTTGCCTTTTTTGTTTATGGCTGAATTATATATCTATTGACACAGCACACCATTTATAGTATAATTAATCAGAAGTAATGTTCAATCAATATTATTTATGATTATCCTACTCTAAGGTATTACGAACGATCAAGTATGATAACTACTATTCATAATGGAGGTATTTATGAGCATTTCTATTAAAAACAGTAAAATTTCCCTTCTCATTGACAAAAATTCAGGAAAACTTATTTCCATCACTCTTGGAAGTGACTCCTACCATTTTATAAACTGCGGATTCTCCTTGACTGCTAACGGTACTCTCTATTTTGAGAACGCAGTTGCCGAATCCATGGTTTCCAATCCTAACGGTGTGGAATTTATCTATCATGACGGTGATTTCACAGCAAAGCTTAACTATATTCTTTCCGACGACGGTGCATTCGTTGAGCGCGAGCTTTCATTTCTCAACAAAAAGAACGAATGGAACGCTGATAATATCGTCTGCGAAAACTTTTGCCTTGCTCAAGCAGCTGAAGAAATCCTCTTCCACGACGATCAATCCCTTTGGCACGTTCCTACCAACTATTTCATTCGTTACGCAAACGGTGGTTTATATTGCGGTCTTGAATATCCTTACTGGAATAACGAAACCGACGGCAAATCTACGCTTACTCTCGGATATTCGCCCAATTATGCAGTAAAATGCGGTGAATGGTTCGTATGCGAAAAGACGTTCATCGGTGCATATCGCAAAGAAGGCATCTCAAGAACAGCCCACGGCCCATATCCCGGACCTATCAAAGTAACAAAATATTATCCCGATATTTATAAAAACGGTGGTATCCATCAGCACTTCGCAGGTAGAATGCCCGAAGACGTAGGACTTCCGCTCGAAACACTCGACTGGGGTGAGGTATGGGCAATGCAGGATTTTTTCACCCACTTTCTTCCCCTTTTGCCTCTGCCGGATGATGAATGGTTCCTGTGGCAGAACGGCTGGTGGGCAAGACTGTTCTCTCCCGATACCGCACCTATTGACGTTTTGGCTCGTGCAGGCGTAAAGCATCTTCTTACAGCCGCCATGTACTACGGCCACGCTAACCACCCCTCCACCGAGCCCGAATATATCCGTGATATGCGCGTTGAGCCAATGGGATTCCCCATATACAAGCATGAACGTATGGGGATAAACAACAACACAAACGGTTTGCACAGCTACGTTAGACCTGAAGATGCAGATAAGATCATCGGCTACTCCGAAACCTTTGAAGCTCCACGTCCGTACGACGAATTCATCCGCTACGGAGATGAACACGGTGTTCATATTTGCTCATTCTGTACACCTAATATAGTTTACAAAGAACGACCTGAATGGGCGGCAATTCACGAGGACGGTACTCCTCACGAGTACTTCAGAACACGTTTAGGATGTCCTGCCTGTGATGAATATATGGATTTCCATTTCGAAGCAACAACACGTGTTCTTGACCGCTACAATGCATGTTTCTGGGACTTTGACGGCCGCTGGATCAATTATCGCGAGATTGCAGGATACCATTTTAAGACCATTGGCGAAGAACAGTGCTATGCCGATAACCACGGACATCCCGTTGGTGACAAAACTTATAAAGAATGGAAGAACATCGAAAAGTTCAAGGCTAAGCTCCGCAAACGTTATCCCAAGCTCTGCATGGAGCAATACTACGGCTTGAAGAGAGGTGGTCCCTGGTCCCTCACCAATTTCAACGCAGACGAAAACTATTACGAAATGGGCTGTGTTGCAAACAACCGTTTGCAAACGTGGCACAATGAAAACGACCGTTTCCGTCCCGTTTACCTCAACTACTCATCCATTTTCGGCGACACACCTGCCCAATTTGAGGTAAGTATTATTTCATCTCTCAGCACATCCTACTATGCACAGGTTTCAAGAGGCTACAACGCACTCCGTGACTATCCCGAATGCGCTGATACGCTAAAAAAATGGCGTAAGTTTGCCAACGAAAACCTCCGATTCCTCACAAGGCGCCGCACAATCTTTGGCGAGCCCGGTCAGTACGCAATAGACGGAAGCGCACACATCATAGGCAGCGAAGGTTACGTCTTCCTCTTTACTGCAGGTGAAACGTATTCAGATGCACGTATTCCTCTCACCCGTTGGATCGGCTTGGATGAAAATACAGAGGCAAAATACCGTATCAAAGTAGTTGCAGCAGTCAACGAAAAGAGTGAAAACGCCTCCTGCGATATTGTATCCACTGTTGTTCCTTACGGTGATACACTCCGTTGCAGAGTAACACCCGACACCGCAGTTGTACTAAAGCTGGAGCTTGCTGACGCGCAGGAAGAACCAACTTATACAGACGTCCCATTTACCAATGACGACGCAGTTGTAGATGCCTTTCCCGCAAATTGATCTTATTCAGGACGTATGGCATAATCTTGATTGATAAGATGGATAGCAAGGCAACGGATAAAACCGTTGCCTTTTTTGTTGACTTTTAGCATTTGATGTGTTATAATATGAACTCAAATATTCGGAGGTAAATCAATATGTCACAATCAGAGCAGTATAAAACAGCCACCAACCTAAATATACGAATATCTATACACCAAAAGTACTCAGTAAATAAGCAAGGTATTTCAAATTGGATAGTATCGCATTATGACTTCAAGCCCAATTCTCACGTTTTGGAATTAGGCTGCGGTACAGGTGCAATGTGGAAGGATAATCCTCAACTCATCGCCCAATGTAATGAACTTGTCCTTACAGATATTTCCGAAGGAATGCTTAAAGAAACAAAAGTTTTGCTCGAACAATATAATAACATTTGCTATAAGGTTGTCGATGCTATCAATATTCCTTATGAAGACAAAACGTTTGATTATATAATCGCTAATATGATGCTTTATCACACAAGCAATCTTAATAAAGCATTAAGTGAAATATCCAGAGTATTGAAGGCTGACGGTGTATTCTCATGCGTGACTTACGGTGAAAACGGAATAATGCCATATTTAGAAAAGCTTTTGAGCGAGTATAATTTTAACAGCAGTATGAATAAATCTTTTACGATACAAAACGGTGAACAATCGTTGAGCAAGCATTTCTCTCACGTTCAACGAGTTGATTACCCGGACCGTTTAGAGGTTACTGATTCAAACGACGTTGTTGAATACATAAAATCTTGCAGTTCAATGCCGGATTTTAATTGCCCCGATGATGAAACAGTCAAGAAAATCGTCGAAGCACAAATGATAAACGGTGTGATCACCATTCCGAAAGAATACGGCATGTTTATTTGCAATAAATAAAGTCGAATATATAAATCTTTAACACACATAAGAGGCCTATTATATGGACTTTTGTGTGCTTTTTTGTTGACATTTGCCATTCGGTATGCTATAATTATAATCAGAAAAATATTGATTTTGAAAGGAAACAAACATGGAAATAAAAGAAGCAATAGAAAAATTAGATAATTTACAGCAAAAAATGTTTGCATTCAATGCCGCATCCTCAGCACTCTATCTCGATGGTGTGACGGTTGCACCCAAAGAAACGTCACAAGGCAGAGGCGTTGCACTCGGCATTCTCGCAGGTGAGTCCCACAAAACGTTTGCAAATCCCGAGGTTGGTGAATTACTCAGCTTCCTCGAGGCTAATATTGACAAGATCAACGAGCGCAGAGCACGTCAGGTGGTTATCCTCAGAAAGGATTACGACCAGCTTTCAAAGATCCCCGCAAACGAATACATGGAATACGCTATGCTCACAAACGAAGCAAGCGACGTTTGGCACAAAGCAAAGGAAGAAAGCAATTTTGAGCTTTTTAAGCCCGTTTTGGAAAAGCTCGTTCAATTCAACATTAAATTTGCAGGATATTATGATAACACAAAAAAGCCTTACGACGCACTTTTGAACGAATATGAAAAGGGCGTTGACATGGAATATCTTGATAATTTCTTTGCAACGGTAAAGAGCCGTCTTGTACCCATCATAAAGGCTATATCTCAAAAGAAGCAGATAGACGACAGCTTTATGCACAAGCATTACCCCGTTGAGATCCAGAGGAAGTTCTCCGATTATCTTATGGAGGTCATGGGAATTGACAGAAACCATTGCACTATCGGTGAAACCGAGCATCCCTTCACACTTGAATTTACAAGCCAGGACGTAAGAATCACAACAAATTATAAGGAAGATAATCTTGCAGATTCCATGTACTCAGTAATTCACGAAGGCGGTCACGCGCTTTACGAGCTTAATATTGATCCTTCCTACGATTATACTTGCCTTGCAGGCGGTGTTTCAATGGGTATTCACGAAAGCCAGTCAAGATTCTATGAAAATCTTATCGGCAGATCAAGACCGTTTATAAACGCTATATTCCCCAAGGTTAAGGAGTTCTTCCCCGAACAGCTTGAGGGTGTTGACGCTGAAATGTTCTACAAGGCTGTTAATAAGGCAGAGCCCTCTCTCATCCGTACAGAGGCTGACGAGCTTACTTACTGCTTGCACGTAATGATCCGTTACGAAATAGAAAAGCAGCTCATAGGCGGTACACTTGAAGTCAAGGACGTTCCCGCTGAATGGAACAGACTTTACAAGGAATACCTCGGTGTTGACGTACCCGACGATAAGCACGGTTGCTTGCAGGATTCTCACTGGTCCGGCGGCAGCTTTGGCTACTTCCCATCCTACGCACTCGGCAGTGCTTACGGTGCGCAGATGTTGCAGAACATGCAGGATGAGTTTGACGTTTTCAAAAACGTTGAAAACGGTGATCTCACTCTTGTTACCGAGTGGTTGAGAAAGAAAGTCCACACTTGGGGCAAGATGCTTGAGCCCGCACAGATACTTGAGAATGCTTGCGGAAAGTTTGATCCCACAGCATACACAGAATACTTGGCTAACAAGTTCACAGAGCTTTATGAGCTTTAATAAGTTGAATTCGGTTCTTGCCGATCACGCAAGGCAGATATATACCCACGCTATTACAAAAAGCCTTCCCGATAATGCGGTAAAGAATGCACTCTGCAAGTTGACCCAACCTAAAGGTAAGCTCATATGCATCGCGATCGGTAAAGCCGCATGGCAGATGGCAAACGCCGCGGTAACGGTAGAGCATTTGACTATACATAGCGGTGCAGTAATTACCAAATACGGTCATTCAAATGGCAGTATCCCCAATCTCGATATATTTGAGGCAGGTCACCCCGTCCCCGACGAAAACGGACTTTCAGCCACGAGAAAGGTGCTTGAAATCACTAAAGATCTCACAGAAGATGACGTTGTACTCTTTTTTATCTCGGGTGGAGGCTCGGCACTCTTTGAGGACGTTTGCTGTTCACTCAGTCAATTGCAGGATATTACGTCTGCCCTGCTTGCAAGCGGCGCATCCATTGACGAGATAAACTGCATCAGAAAACACCTCTCAAACGTTAAAGGTGGCAGATTTGCCGAGCATTGCAAGCCTGCCAAGGTATTTGCAGTAGCATTGTCCGACGTTTTGGGCGACAGACTTGATACGATTGCTTCGGGTCCTGCCTGTGCAGACAGCTCCACATCCGAGCAAGCGTTGGCTATACTAAACAAGTATGCAATATCCGTTTGTGATGATATTGTTCAAGCTTTGAACCGAGAAACACCAAAGCTTGTGACAAATTCAGAGCACGTTATCTGCGGAAGCGTCAGCGCACTCTGTAAACATGCCAAAGAAAAAGCCGAGGAGCTTGGATACGTTGCAAAAATAGTATCCGACAACGTTACCTGCCAAGCTAAAGATATGGGCAAAACTCTTGCCGACGTTGTAATCGAGCATAAAAACACAAGCAAGCCGTTGGCTATAATTTACGGCGGTGAGACCGTTGTAAAGCTCAACGGTAACGGCAAGGGCGGGCGCAATCAGGAGCTTGCGCTTTGGGCCGCAAAATATATCAATGGCATTGATAATGTAGCCGTATTTTCGGTAGGCTCTGACGGCACGGACGGCCCGACCGACGCTGCTGGCGGTATTGCATTCGGCACAACTTGGCAAAGCATGATCAACTGCGGTCTTGATCCGCAAGAGATGCTTAACAACAACGACTCATACAATGCATTAAAACAAGTCGGATCACTTATAATCACCGGACCTACAGGCACAAACGTAAACGACCTATACGTTGCGTTAATTTTACCAAAAGGAGAATAAATATGGATTTTTTGAATCAATATGAATTACCGATACTTCATGCTGTCAACGATTTTTTGAAATGTGACGTGCTTGACTTCTTTTTTAGCAAGATCACAGTATTGGGCAACGGCGGTATTTTTTGGATAATACTGGCTGTAATATTCTTTATTTTTAAGAAGACAAGAAAAATGGGTCTTTCAATGGCTTTTTCACTCATAATAGGTTTGCTTTTGTGCAACCTTACGTTAAAGCCCTTGGTTGGCAGAGCAAGACCGTTTGCAGTTGACCCGAGTATTCTGGAGACTCTTTTGATATCCAAGCCGTCGGAATTCTCATTCCCCTCAGGGCACACGGTTTGTTCAATCGAAAGCGCTTTTGCAATGTTCCTCTGCAACAAAAAGTGGGGAATTCCCGCGTTGATCGTAGCACTTTTGGTTGCTTTCTCCAGAATTTACCTTATGGTACATTATCCCACAGACGTAATTGCCGGAATAATTTTGGGCGTAGCAATTGGTTTTGCAGGACACGCACTTGCAAAGCTGTTCATAAAGCTTACGAAATTGCCCGCCGCAGAATAAAAAAATGTTGACAAATTCACACATATTATGGTATAATAATTACAATAAGGAATGAAGCTAAAGCTTCCTTGATGTAATTATTGAACCATATGAGGAAGAAACGCGGATGGCGCGTTTCATTGTGGTTTAATATACGTGTAAAATTTGTTTTAAAATACATACAGTTTCAATTAGTTCGATAAATTTTTTAATATTCGGAGGAATATATATGGATAACAACAAAAGACCGGATTCCATGCAAAGAATAACTACTTTCGAGCTTGCTAATGCATTCATCGAAGAGCAGATTGCCCAGATCCGCAAACAAGTTGGCGACAAAAAGGTTTTGCTCGCTCTCTCCGGCGGCGTTGACAGCTCAGTAGTTGCTGCATTGCTCATTAAGGCTATCGGCAAGCAGTTGGTTTGCGTTCACGTTAACCACGGACTCATGCGTAAGGATGAATCCGAAAACGTTATCAAGCTTTTTAAAGGCGAGCTTGATGCAAACCTTATTTACGTTGACGCTACGGACAGATTCCTTGACCTTTTGGCAGGAGTTGCCGAGCCTGAAAGAAAGAGAAAGATCATCGGTAAAGAATTTATTGAGGTTTTTGCTGATGAAGCAAGAAAGCTCAACGATATTGATTTCCTTGCTCAGGGTACAATCTACCCCGACATTCTTGAGAGCATCAAGCAGGCTGACGGCAAAAAGGCAGTTAAGTCCCACCACAACGTTG
>SVGF01000069.1 GCA_015056475.1 Clostridiales bacterium | reverse complement strand
TCATAAACACCGTGGTACGAATACCCGGTCCGTCATGCACGGAAAAACGCTGTATATTTGTTATTATACCGTTCATTTTACGTATCAGAAGCCAACGTCTATAGAAACGTTCTTTCCTTCAAGAGAGTCTATTATCTTTACGCCTGCGCTTGTGCCGATTCTTTCTGCGCCGGCTTCGATCATTGCAACAAATGCTTCCTTTGTTCTTACGCCGCCTGCAGCCTTTACCTTAACGTCGCTGCCAACGGTCGTTTTCATCAATTTAACGTCTTCAACCGTTGCGCCGCCCGTGCCAAAGCCCGTGGAAGTCTTTATAAAATCGGGACGAACGTCCTTTGCGATCTTTGCGGCAAGTGCTATCTGATCCTTTGTGAGGTAGCAATTTTCAAAAATTACCTTTGAGATAACGTTTGCTTCTCTGCACATTTTAACGATAGCGTCCATTTCGTCAGCAATGAATTTTGTATCACCTGCAATGAGCTTGGGGATGTTGAGAACGTAGTCTATCTCATCCGCGCCGTTATTGATGGCATCCTCAGTTTCTGCAAGCTTTGCCTTGACTGTCATCTGACCCAAAGGGAATGCAATAGCCGCACCAACGTGAACGTTTGTACCTGCAAGGAGCTTTTTGCAATACTCCACCTGCACGGAGTTGATGGCAACCATGCGGAAGCCGTAATCCTTTGCCTCGTTACAAAGCTTATCAAAAGCTGCGGGCATAGCGTATGCCGCAAGCTGTGTATGATCTACCATGAATGCAAGATCTTTTGGTGTGAATTCCTTTATCATATTTATACCTCTTTTAATTATATACTCAACATTGACATTGTTGCAGGAAGCTCGTGTGCTGTGTTTACCTTGTTATCATCCGTTACAAGGTCAAAACAAGAGAGAATGAGCTTTCCATTCCAGATTATTGGCTCACCGGGCTGATCAAGTCCGCCGTCAAGTCCGTCGCAATCGGGAGATTGGGCTATCTTTGTAACCGTTGCATCCGGAGCTACCTTTACGACCGCGTTTGCGCAGAAGTCTGCGATATAAAGATCACCGTTTTCATCCATGAACATGCCGTCCGTGCTC
Source organism: Clostridiales bacterium (assembly GCA_015056475.1). Taxonomy (GTDB): domain Bacteria; phylum Bacillota; class Clostridia; order HGM11327; family HGM11327; genus SIG351. The sequence continues at coordinate 10,751 of SVGF01000069.1, read as the reverse complement.
TTGAGCTCATCCCAATTCTGCGCCCAGACCTTATTTTCAATAACGTTCAGATTTTCGTCAAACTTTACTCTGTAAACTGCACCGTCACCGAAATTACCTACCAAAAGGTCGCCGTTTTTGTCAAATTCAATGCCGTCAACGCCGTACTGACAGTCAGGGTTGTGGGTGATGAACGTTGTGAGGATATTCTTATCTGCAAGTGTGTTTGTGATCTCGATGTTTTCATCGTCAAGCGCGAATCTGTAAACACAAGAAACGAGTTTGCCGCTTTCATCCTCTACCTTTGAAAGACAGCTCTGTGTTACGTAAACGTAGCCATCCTTAATTCTCATGCCGTTGGGATGCTCCATACCGTAAGCAACAGTCTTGCAATAAACAACGCCGTTGTCATCAGCTCTCACGCGGAGGATCCTGCCCTTGAACATGAGCTCTTCCTTACCGCTCCAGCCCTGATTGTCACAGATATAAAGATCGTTGTCAGGACCGAAAGCAATTCCCATGGGTGCGGCAATCCCTGTTTCGTCAAGCACGGGCACGTCAAACCATTTTTTGACGTTTCTGTCCTTATCAAACTTAACCACGCATCCGGGTGCGCCGCCTGCATAATTAGGACAAGCAAGCACAAGAGAGCCATCAACGGGGTGAATTGCCATGCCGTCGGGAGTTGTTATGTATTCGGGTAATATTTTGAATAATTCGGGGGTTATCATAATTTTCTCCTTAAATTTTTATTTATTGAGCTTGGGGAATAAAGGCTCCATACGTTGGTAGCATTCCTCAAAAAGCTCGGCTATTCTATTGTATTTTTCATTATTGGCAGGGTTTGGAAGTAAGGTATCCTCTACCGTAAAGAATTTATTTGCAACTTCAAACGAATCAAACAGACCTACGCCCACGCCGCCTGTTATTGCTGCACCCATTGAAGTTGCTTCGTCTACGTTGTCGGGCTTTTGAATCTTAACGTTATAAACGTCTGCAAAGATCCTTCTCCAGAGGTCATTTTTTGCACCGCCGCCGACAGTTACGATATTATCGACGGGACAGCCACATTCCTTGATTGCAGAAAGTATTACTCCAAGGTTGAGTGCAACGCCCTCCATCACGGCACGCATCATGTCGCCCCTTGTGTGCTCAAGAGTCAAGCCCGCAAAAACACCCTTTGCCTCAGGATTCCACCTTGGGCTTCTCTCGCCAATAAGATAGGGCAAAAACAAAAGTCCGTTTGCGCCGATGTCCGAAGCCTTTGCCTCGCGTGTGGATGACGCAAACTTATCAGCATCATCTTTGTAAAGCTCCTTTACCGCCCAGTTGTACGCACCTCCGCCGCATTGCATTGTGCCAAACGGCAGATAATATCCCGGCACGATGTGCGGCCATGTGTTGATTCTCATTTTAGGATCGTTTACGGGAGCTTCACCTGTAACAGCTATCCAGCTTGAAGTGCCCATACAGCTGTGTGCAAGACCTGCCCTTGTGCATGCTGTACCGATAGCTGAGCAAACGCCGTCACCGCCGCCGCAAACGACGGGAGTGCCCTCCAGAAGTCCTGTAAGCTTTGATGCCTCGCGAGTTACCTTGCCTGCAATGGCTGTAGGAGCAAGTGCTGTGGGAAGCTTTGACTTATCTATGCCCGAAATCTCAACAAGCTCGTCTGACCATACGTTATTTTTTAAGTCCCAGAGCTGGGTACTTGAAGCGTCGGTATATTCAGTTACGAAATTACCCGTAAGCTTTAATATGATGTAGTCCTTTGCATTAAGGAATTTATGAGTATTTCTGTAAATTTCGGGCTCGTTATTTTTTACCCACATCATCTTTTCGCCACCGTATGACGAAGAAATCCTGTGGCCCGTAATGCTGTAGAATCTTTCGTTTGATATTTTTGAGCGAAGCTCGGCTTCCTCGGCTGCAGCTCTCATATCTGCCCAGATGATGGAATTTCTCAACGGATCACCGTTTGCATCAACGCACAAGCAACCCATCATCTGACCGCTGAATGATACAACGGCTATATCCTTTGGGTCAAACATATTGCAAACCTCGCGGGTAACGTCAACCACAGCGCCCCACCAATCGTTTGCATCCTGCTCGCACCAGTTTGCATTTTCTACCTTTAAGCCGTAATTTTTTGTACAGCTGTAAACGAGCTTGCCGTCCTCGGAATAAAGCACAGCCTTATTGCCGGATGTTCCAAGATCATGTGCAAGAATATAATTCATCAGAAAGTCACCACCATTTTAAGCATTTTTTCTTTATTTTCTATCATATCAAACGCTTTGTCCATTTCTTCAAACGGTATAACATGCGACACAAACTTTTTGGGATCAAGCTTGCCCTGCTCTATCCATTCAACGATTTGAGCGTGAGCTTCGCCCTCAAGCTTTTTTGAGGGAAATTGATTAAACTGCAACGTCCAGTTGTAGGGATTTTTTGACCAATCTATTTCCTGATTCATTTTTGCAGAAATGCCGTAAACGCATACCTTTGCGTTCGGCTTGATGATAGCCATGCCGTCATTTATAAAGCTTGTAACGCCAACAGCATCCAGCGCAAAATCAACACCCTCGGGCAATATGGCAAGGACCTCGTCGGTTATGCTCTTGCCCTTTGTATTGAGCACGAAATCTGCACCGAGTTCCTTTGCAAGCACGAGCTTTTCATCGTCTATATCCATTGCAACAATGGGGCTCATGCCTATAAGCTTTGCAAAGCGCACAAAGCTCAATCCAACAGGACCCAAGCCAAGCACGGCAAGGCTCTTGCCGCCCTCAAAGCCGAAAATGCCCATTGTGCTTAAAACCTCTCTGAACGTTATCATCATTGCACCGTCAACTGGGTCAACTGTATTGGGGATAACGCTTTGAGCAAGTGCAAACTCCTCGGGCTCAAGACCGTCCTCAAGCATGGACTTTGCGTCCGTAACAACGTTATACTCCGCATATGCGCCCCACGCAGAATAATATCCCTCGGGGAGCTTGCCTATAAACGGCAAAAGCACTCTGTCACCCTTTTTGAGGTGTCTTACCTTGCTTGAGACCTCAACAACCTCGCCAACGCCCTCGTGACCGAGCACAACGGGGTAATCGTCTATACCCTTGAACTGAGAGTGGATTATTTTCATATCCGTGCCGTTACAAACGCCGCAAGAGAGCATCTTTACGAGAGCCTCGTATTCACCGTAATCGTTCAACGCCACGGGGATATCCTCTATACCTCTTTTTCCGTCCTTATGCACAACGTATGCCTTCATATTTACTCCTTTTGCCGATGCAAGAATTGCATTGGCCTATTATCTTACGTTAAATTATATCGTATTGAGAGTGGAATGTCAAGGGGGAAATTGCAAAAATCAGTTTTTAGTAATAATATTTAAGTAAAACTACGTTGTATTATGACGTTACAGCGAATAAAAAAGCTCCCGAAAACTCGGGAGCTTGGTAAACTAATTAATTAGTTTGCTGTGCCGTATTCTGCCTTCATAGCTGCATCAAACTTGGCAGTTACCAAAGACATTGTATTCAAATCCATAAGGTCAGCTACAAAGCCGTTAACACTATCCATTAAATCAGGTATTGTTGTTTCGCTAGTAGGAGAAGATACTGTAACTATAACGCTATTATACATAAAGAATATTCTCATCAACTCTCCATTCTTATAAAGAGCTCCTACGTTATCATTGAAATTAACATATACATATCCATTCGAATACGTATCTGTTAAAAAACCGATATTCGTACCAGTAAACATATTCTTATTGTATGTGTACGGAACAACATTCCATCCTCCCCAGTTAACACCTTTTCCAGAGTTCAAACTTACGTTAGCCTTAGTTTCCATAAATACAAAGTCATTGATATTATCAAATGCACCCGGTACCATGTAATCTATGACCACAAAAATTGAATTATCACCCCAGTCAAAGATATCTGCAAAATACAGTTTACCATAACCAACGTAATTCTGGTCACTATAGACGCTTTCTGCATAATACTTTAAGGATTTACTTGTATCCATTAATCGATCAAGTGGTAAATCTTTAGATCTACCGGGGGTATTCAAGTATCGTCTTACGTTAAAACTTTCGTTGTCCTGTTGTAGATACTTTTTATAATCTTCATAAGTCTTTACTGAACTTTCACTGATGTAAGATTCAGTTTCTTTAGTAGGTTCTTTTCCTGATATATTCGCATCCCCATACAGCTTATACTGCCACATATCCGCCGTATTCAAGAGCTCGTTTTCTTTTTTAAGGCTCTCGTAGCCTTCCATTTGCTCTGCGCTCATGCTATTTGCAATTACTTCGGCTGTCTTTTCGTAAGAAAACTCCCCGGAATAAATATCCTTGTATATTTTTCTTACCTGAGCGCGGGAAAGTCCGTCGGTTGATAATTCAGTAACCTTAAAGAACTCTACAGCAGCAACATAATCCTTTTGATCTTTGTGATACTTATATACCCCCGCGCCTGCACACAACAGCACCGCAATGCATGCCGCTATAGCAGCAAACTTTCTTAACCAATTTGTTTTCTTTATATTAGAAGCGGCGATCGCCTCATTAACGTGCGCCGGATTAATGTTTTCTATAATATCCAGCATGTCAATACCTTTCATAAATTATAACCCTCCTTTTCCAAATATTCGCGAAGCTGATTACGGCTTCTGAACAATATGCTTTTTACTTTGCTTTGAGATATTCCAAAATCACGGGAGATGGAAGCTATGGAATCCATAAGCCAATACCGCCTTACAAATATGATGCGCTTTTCTTGATCCAGCGAATCAATAAATTTATCTATCAGGCTACTGAGTGCGGCTGAGTTTAGGTGATCCTCAGTATTGAATGACGATGGAATACATTGCTCCATCTCCTGACTTAACTCGCAGATGAGTGCGCTCCTTTTTTGGCGGTGCTTCTCCTTACAGAAATCCAACGCAATATGGCGAGTGATACGCGCACAAAATGCAAGCAGATAATTCCGCGGCTCGTGGGGTGGTATAAGCTTCCACACTTGCAAATACGTATCGTTTTCGCACTCCTCGGCAGTTTGGATATCTCCTACGACGTTATAAGCAATGCGTCTGAGCGTGTTGCCGTATTTTTCTGCAGTTTGCTTGATTGCAGATTCATCACGCATCAAATACAGGTCAACTATTTTGTTGTCATCCAATATTATCATCTCCTTTCTCAAAGTATTAAAGGCCTTCACCCTTATAAGCGACATTTTTTGGAGTTGGTTGCACGGTTTTTATAAAAATCGCAAGAATTATAAAGAATTTATATTGACGATAAACTCCATATGTCAATATTGCCAATACTATTTTGTTAATTTCAGCAAACAAACTTGAATCTTTACAAAAAGCTCCGCAGAAACACCTGCGGAGCTCAACTTCTTACATTATATATTGTTATACGTTAAATCTGAAAAGAACGATGTCGCCGTCCACCATAACGTATTCCTTACCCTCGGAACGAACAAGCCCCTTTTCCTTTGCGGCTGTCATGCTCTTGTACTGCATAAAGTCGTCGTAGTGGATAACCTCTGCACGGATAAAGCCTCTTTCAAAATCGGAGTGGATCTTACCTGCCGCCTGCGGAGCCTTCATGCCCTTTGTGATGGTCCAAGCACGGGATTCCTTTTCGCCTGCTGTGAAGTAGCTGATAAGACCGAGCGTTGCGTAAGATACTCTGATGAGCTTATCAAGACCGGATTCGTCAAGACCGAGCTCCTCAATGAATACTTCCTTTTCTTCATCGTCAAGCTGAGCAATTTCTTCCTCTATCTGCGCGCTGATGACCATAACGAGTGAATTGTTTGCCTCGGCATAGCCTCTCACCTGCTTAACGTAATCGTTATCGGGCTGACCAACTGCGTCCTCTGCAATATTTGCAACGTAAATAACGGGCTTTTCTGTGAGGAAGCAATATCCGCGGATGAGCTTTTTCTGTTCGTCAGTCATTTCGATGCTGCTTACGGGCTTTTCAGCTTCAAGGTTTGCCTTGATAGTTTTTAAGAGGTCGTATTCCTCCTGAACTTCCTTATCTGCCTTGAGGCGCTTTTCAGCGTTCAGAATGAGCTTATCAACAAGCTCAAGGTCGCTGAGCATGAGCTCAAGGTTTATAGTGTCGATATCTCTCAAGGGATCAACGCTGTTATCAACGTGGATGATGTCTTCATTATCAAAGCATCTTACAACGTGAACGATTGCGTCAACCTCTCTGATGTGAGAAAGAAACTTGTTTCCCAAGCCTTCACCCTTGCTTGCACCGCGAACAAGGCCTGCTATATCAACGAAGTCTACAACTGCGGGTGTAACCTTTTTGGAATTGTGGAGCTCTGCAAGCACGTCAAGTCTTGCGTCGGGCACTGCAACAGTACCTACGTTGGGCTCGATGGTGCAGAACGGGTAGTTTGCGGATTCTGCGCCTGCCTTTGTTATGGCGTTAAAAAGTGTGGATTTGCCTACGTTTGGTAAACCTACGATACCTAATTTCATATATGTATGTTCTCCTTAAAATTTTTACCTATTTATCCGTATGTTTTAAGCTTGACGGTTTTATTTTGTAAAGATTGTTTAAATCCAACAAAATCACATTGTATATTATATCACGATTTTAAGAAAAAATCAAGATTGATTAAGCGTGATTTTGTTGATAAAAACCGAAAAATAACATGATCCTATCTCAAAAGCGTATTGATACAATCACACTTATGTGATATAATACTCAATAAAAGTGTTTAATAAGCATTTTTCAGTTGGTGAGGTAACATGGAAAAAATCATACAAAAAACTTGGGATTATATATGGGACAGATTATATGACGACCGTACGGGCATGTTTTATAACCATCTTGCAGGTGATGACGCCCACGCTACAAAATACCTGCCCGAGCCCGAAATGATACGTCTGCTTATCCCAAACCCTGCAGGATACGGCACGGGAATGGAAGACTGTATGCTGAATGCCGGCTTGATGATGGATGCGGTGATAGCCCGATATGAGGCTACGGGTGACGCATCTATGAGAGAATACGCCGCAAAGATATGCAAGGGATTGATATTGGGAGCATCGGTATCCCATAAAAAGGGATTTCTCCCAAGGGGAGTTTCCCCCGCTGACTGCAGCAGCCATTATATAGATACTTCTCGCGATCAATACACGGATTGGCTCTGGGCGGCTTACCGTCTGTATTATTCACCTCTTGCGGACGATGCTCAAAAGGAAAGCTTACGCAAATGCATTATCCTTATGGCTGAAAAATTTGAGGCTGAGGTAATTGCCGAGAATGATTGGAATTTTTTGCGAGAAGACGGCAAAATAGGCGTCGCAGGAAAAATGTGGGGTGATATTAACCCTCATGAATTTTTAAGGCTGCCAATGCTGTACCTTTTAGCTTGGAAAACTACAGGGAACGTTCACTGGCATAAAAAATATATTGAATACAGGGATATTGCGGTGCAAAGATCAATGGAATACGTACCGTTATCGGGGCCTACATACGCGGCATTGCAGATGCAATATTCAATGCGTATGGTTTATGACCTTGATGATGACGAGCACGTGCGCGCGTCGTTATTGAATATGATGGAAAAGCTTGCAGACCCGTATGAACGTTTGTCGGTGAACGAAGCAACGAACATCATGACTCCCGAGGGAAAGCAATGGCTTGAAATACCTTATTCGGTCTGGCAGAAGTCAAGGTTCCGTTTTGCAGGAGTATGGGGAGGAATGGGATATTTTGTGCCGGAGCCTTCTGACTTTAGGGAGCATCAGTCATATTATCCGTTAAGGGCAGTTGGAGAAGGAATCGTTATTGCCGCGACTTGCCCAAGCAGAAGGATCAGCAAGGCAACGCTTACACAATTGTGTAATGTAATAGATTTTGTTGATTACGAAAAGCACAGAACATGCGCGCCTATTGCGTTGCTTGAAGCTTACTGGCTTGCAATGCGGTCAGATCAGTTAAAATAAAAAACCAAGTTGACCCATAGCTAACGACTCCAGCATCCATATAATAACTTCACTTTAGCAGTAAACATAGTTAATGGGCACACGCTATACCTTAGTTATAACGTGTGCCCATTTTGCAGTAGTCCTTTTTATTACTTTTTCTTTATCTTATAAAGAGCCATCTGGCCCGGATAGAGGAAGTCACCTTCCCAAATATCATCATTCTGTTTCATAAGGCGGCGCTTGCCCTCTCTCAAGGAATTCTGGAATATCATGTAAACGTCGTAGTTTTCGTCCTTTACTCTTATCTCGTAATGCTCATAGCATCTTCTTGATGCGTTCACGATACAGAAATATTCTTCGCCCGTTTCGTCATGCTCAAAGAAGCTTACCATTGACTCCTCATAACAGCATCTTATCTGAGCGATTATATCGTGGCAGGTTTCATCAAATCGACCGTAGCTTCTGCGATCTCTGTCCTCACCAAAGAAATACGTAGCCTTGCGCTTTAAGTGCGGGAAGATCTCACCAAACTGTTCGCCAAAGCCCCTCATGCAGCGGAGCATATCATAGTAATGTGTTGTTTTGTTACCAAACTGATCGATCGGTGAGCCGTGGTAATTAGGCACAGCGGGTGAATCGTGAAATCTGAACCAATTAATACCCTTGAATCCCATTGCGGCGGATGTCGTTATCTGCCACATGATATCATACTCTGACGGAACGTGGAACACCATGTGCGCACTGCAGATCAAACAAGCCCAAGGCTCAATACCCGCTTCCTCGCAGATGTCTATAATTTTTTTACTTTCGTAGTAATAATCGGACGTACCGCCACCATCGTTAACCAGCTGACCGTACATATCGTAGGATATCATAAAATATCCAACCTCGTTTATGATGGACTTAAGCCATTCAACGTGGGATATACCGCCAAAATATTCATCGGGATAATCGCATGAGTGACCCTGCATATTAATATAAGGTACCAAATTCGGCATAGTTTGCTTCATTGCGATTATCGTTTGTTTGCTGTTTTCCAACGCTTCTGCGTTATCAGGCTCATCACCTACAAAAAATCCGTATATCGCCGGATGGCTGCCAAGCGTTACCTCATAAAACTCCTTGATCTGCTTACAATACTCTGCTTTACCCAACGTTCTGAATGCACTGTCGGTAAAATTTGTGTGCAATATCAGCTGAACGCCTAACTCTGCTGCACGTTCAAGGTACTTTTTAAGCGCTTCAACGTGATCGGGCTTATTGCTGTCAAGCGGCGGTGTCATGGGGATGCTGAGACCCGCTTCTACCTGGCTGTTTAAGTCTGATTCTGGATATTCGGTAATACTGCGGTAAACCCAACTCGTAAACGGGAAGCTTTTTGTCATGGTCATATCTCCTTATACATACAAGTATTATATGCATGCCACACCATGGATCTGTATGGATGCAGTAGATAAGCTATCAGCATTTCTACGTTACCATCATTTTACAACGATTGCGCTTAAAAGTCAATGGTTTTGTTCATTATTTTTGCGTTTTTTATAAAAATGTCAACACATTTTCAAATAACCTCAATGTAATTTTGCACGTAAAACCGATTATTGACTTATGCATTAAACTGTGTTATAATTATAATGATTACAATAATTACTCTAAAAAGGTGACCGCAATATGAAATTGTTATTTAAGCAAAGAATGTTTTCGTGGTTTGACAGCTACGATATTTACGATGAAAACGGCAACACTATGTACGTTGTAAAGGGTGAGCTTTCGTGGGGACATCTGCTCCGCATTTATGATGCTAACGGAAACGACGTCGGACATATTCAAGAGAAAATACTTACATTTCTTCCCAAATTTGAAATGTATATCGGTAACAACTACGCAGGGTGCATAAGCAAGGAATTTTCGTTCTTTATGCCTAAATTCCACATTGATTACAACGGCTGGCAGGTTGACGGCGACTGGCTTGAATGGGATTACAGCATTATAAACTCGTCGGGAATGAATATTGCTCACGTGTCAAAGGAGCTTAACTGGACCGATACTTACGTGATCGACGTTCTTGATCCGCAGGATGCACTTTGTGCGCTGATGCTCGTGCTTGCAATTGATGCAGAGAAGTGCTCAAGAAAGAACTGATGGATAAGAGGTAAAAATGAAAAGGTTAATTACAACTGTTTTACTTTCACTGTTGCTCGTGTGCATTGCAGGATGCTGTCATAATCAGGATCTTGTTACAAACGAGGCAAAAACCTACAGTATCGCAACCGATATTGATTCATTGAATATTCGCATAAATGCGGCAGAGTTTAGAATTGAACACGGCGAGAAGTTTTCAGTAACGAGCAACCTTAAAAATCTTGAAATTGACGAAAAGAACGGCACTCTCATATTGAAGGATCTTACAAAGACATACTTTGGCAGTAATCTTTTTGGCAAGAATCCTTACGAGAATGCCATGCTTACAATTTATATACCCGAGGATGCGGTATTTGACAGCATTAATATTTCTACAGGTGCGGGCAGATTTACAGTTGATGAGCTATCGGCAAAGCGTATTGATTTTGAATTTGGTGCGGGAGATGCTTTGATCAACGTGCTTGAGGCTGACGTATACGCCAATATTGAAGGCGGAGCGGGGCGCATCACCATATCCAACGGCGTGCTGAACGATCTTGACATCGAAATGGGCGTTGGCGAGCTCAACCTGACCTCGCGCTTGAGTGGTGACTGTAATCTTGAAATGGGGCTCGGTGCTTCAAACATAACCTTGATCGGAAGTATTGATGACTACG
>SVGF01000068.1 GCA_015056475.1 Clostridiales bacterium | reverse complement strand
TGCAAAAATCTTCCCTTTTAAGCACGGATGATCCTTCCTGCATTTTGGAAAGGTAAACAAGCCTTTCCGTAAGCTTTTTCAGTCTTTCCGTTTGATTCTTTATACCAAAAGTCCATTCGCTTTGACCGCTTTCCATCTCTATGATATCAGTATTTGCCTGTATTATCGCAATAGGTGTTTTAAGCTCATGGCTTGCATCAGTCACAAAGCTTCGTTGTTTCTCGTAGCTTTCCTTTATTGGGTGAAGCACTATATTAGAGAAAAAAAGCACCAATACAAGCGCCAATGCAACCCCAACAAGCCCTATAATTATGCTTGAAACAGTAAAAATTCTGACCGCGTCAAAAGCCTGATCACAATTTATAAAAATATACATTGTGTTTGAGTTATCAAGCGTTACACGTCTGAACTTGTAATCCTCAACGTAACTATTCGTTGGTGTATCCTTAGCTTTATAAACCAAGTCAAGTGCCTCGGACCTCGTTATATCGGAGATTCTGAGGACCTTATAATCGACCACATCGTCACCGTCAAGCACTATGGTAAAGTATCTGGTTTCAACCGAAACCTCAAAATAATGCTCATCATCAAGTATTGACGGCGGAATACTGCTAAGAGTGCCCTTGCATTCCTCCAAAATATCAAGACGTCTGTCGATCTGGTCATCGATCGCACAAAAGCTTAATAAATTTATAAGAACCATAAAACCCGCAATGCCAACAGCTATTGCCAACATTGCGGTAATAATGAATTTACGTTTTAATTGCTTTAACATTTGTCTACCCGTTTATTCGTCCTTTGGGACAAGCGCGTATCCTACATTTCTGGTAGCGCGTATTTCCACATCAGCATCAAGCTTTATAAGCTTTCTTCTCAAGTATGCTACGTGTACCCACACCACGTTTGGCTCTTTGTCTGCCTCAAAACCCCAAATTTTTTCCAAAAATCTTTCAAATGAAATAACCACTCTGGGATTGTTTATAAGCACTTCCATAACCTGGAATTCTTTATTTGGAAGTTTGATCGAGTCCTTCGGTGTGCTGAGCTCATACGTTTCATAGTTAAGTGTCAGATTTCCCAGCGAAACAACCTTTGGCACAATGTCGCTCCGTCTTCGCAAAAGCGCTCTTACTCTTGCAAGAAGCTCCTTTGTATCAAATGGCTTGGTGAGATAATCATCAGCGCCGGCATCCAGACCCAAAACCTTATCGTCCACCTCGGATTTTGCAGTGATAATGATCACCGGCACCATATTGCCCTGACCTCTGATAGATCTTAAGACTGTAATGCCGTCTATCACGGGCAACATAAGGTCAAGAATAACAATGTCATAAATGCCGGTCATTATATAATCATATGCATCCTGACCGTTGTCAACAATATCGATTGCGTACTTGTTGTGTTTCATTATGACGTCAAGCGCTCTTGATAACTCCTTTTCATCCTCTGCCAACAGTATTCTCATAACTATTACCTTCCTTAATAATTTATCCCAAAAATGCTTCTAGGACTGCTTATTATAAGAATAACACACAAAGTTTAACTCAACCTTAAATTTTTAAAGAACTTTAGCAAAAATCGCAAATTTTTAAATATTTTCCAGCAAACATACCGCCTGCGCGACAATACTTTGCTTTTCACCAACGGAATCCTGCCCCTCGTTGGTCCTTGCCTTAACGCTTATACAAGAAATATCAAGCTCCATAACACTTGCAAGACTCGCTCTTATATTCTCTATATGAGGAGAAAGTCTGGGAGTTTGCGCTATAATATTAGTATCGATATTAATTATTTTATATCCGTTTTCCTTTATCAGGCTGCACGCATCCTTCAGCAATACCATGCTATCTGCATCCTTATAGCGCGGGTCCGTATCGGGAAAATGTCTGCCGATATCGCCAAGTGCCGCCGCGCCGAAAAGTGAATCAATTATAGCATGCGCAAGCGCGTCAGCATCGGAGTGGCCCAAAAGCCCAAGCTCCGAAGGTATCTCCACTCCGCCTAACACAAGGCGTCTGTTTGGCACCAATCTATGTATATCGTATCCTATACCTATTCTCATTTCAGATCCTCAAAATCCTCGGGCACGGTCAATTTTACGTTTTTTGTGCTACCGTAAGTTATTGTAATACTGATTCCGCTGTATTCTGCAACCGCGCAATCGTCCGTAAAGCTCATATTATCATCCATCGCTTTTTTGTAGGCGGCAAATATGGCATCAAAATTAAACGTCTGCGGAGTTTGCGCCGCAAAAAGAACGCTTCTGTCCAACGTCTTTTCAACAACGCCATTCTTTACCTGCTTTACGGTGTCCGTTATGGGTATTGCCGTAAGTGCCGCAATATGCTTTTCAGCGCAATCTATGGAGTCAGTTATAATTTTCGCTGTAACAAACGGGCGCACACCGTCATGTATGCAAACTATTCTGCTTGCGCCAATGCTATTCAAAACGTTTAAGCCGTTGAATACGGACAAAAGCCTTGTGCTCCCGCCCGACACATACTTTACGCCCTCTTGCCTGCAAAAGCCTTCCATATATTCCTTGTGGGAGTCAAAATTCTCCTCGGGAAGCACCACAACAACCGTGTTGATATCATCCACTCCAAGAAATGCTTCTATGGTATGTGCAAGCACCGGTTTTTCACCGAGCATATAAAACTGCTTTGGTATATTCAAGCCCGACCTTGTGCCGCTGCCCGCCGCAACTATAACCGCATCAGCCCTTTTGCTCATAAGCTTATCATATTGTCATCGTCGGAAATATTATTTTCCGCTGTTGCGTCGTCAAAAATACCCAACTGCCTTGCACCGCACTTTGAGCAGAATGCAGAATCAACGGGGATCTCTGCGCCGCACTTTTCGCAAAGCTTTATTCCGTCAAGCTCAAGAAGCTTTGCATTCAATACCTTTATCTCAACCTGCAAATTGTCAACTTCCTTACAGTTTTCTGTAAAGGATTCAGGTCTTGTACCGTTTTTGTAAGCGTTGTATATAGCCGCACCCATTGCAAGCTCTACGCTCTTTATATTATTCTTGGCATCGCTTATCTGTTTTTTAAGCTCGCCTCTTTTGCGGGACGTATCCACAGAGTCCTTAACGTTGTTTGCAGCCTTTGAAAAGCCGTCACCAATCTTCTTAAAAAAATCAGCCATATTGATCTCCTCATGATTTTGTCTTTTGTTGGTGGTGTATAGTCTATCACCAAATATTGAAACGCACTGGCAAGCATTTCTCCCTTGATGTAATTATAACACAGATCCAACTAAAAATCAACGTATATTTTTAATTTATAACGCATTTTTTATCGCATTTTTCGACAAAAAAATCATTTCTTACATATTCGCCATCATTTGTGCTCTTTCATAAGCCAAAAGCTCGTCGAGCATTTGCTCCATATCTCCGTCAACAAATGCGTCAATATTGTATATAGTGCAATTGATGCGGTGATCGGTAACTCTGCCCTGAGGATAATTATAAGTTCTTATTTTCTCGCTTCTGTCACCACTGCCTATAAGTGAACGTCTGTTTTGAGTATACTCAGCCTGCTGATCAGCCTTTATTTTTTCCAAAAGCCTTGACTGGAGCACCTTCATCGCTTTTTCTTTATTCTTGAGCTGTGACTTTTCATCCTGGCACGAAACCACCAATCCCGTAGGAATATGCGTTATTCTTACCGCAGAATCAGTCATATTGATATATTGACCGCCATGCCCCGAAGCTCTGAACGTATCTATTCTCAGGTCATTGGGATCTATTTCAACCTCACCTATCTCCTCAACCTCGGGAAGCACAGCAACCGTTGCGGCGGACGTATGAATTCTTCCGCCACTCTCTGTCACAGGCACTCTCTGCACTCTATGCACACCGCTTTCAAACTTGAATCTTTCGTAAACGCCCTTACCGCAGATCTCGATGATAGCTTCCTTAACGCCGCCCATATCCGTGATATTGCTGTCCATTACGGAAAATCTCCAGCCGCGCTTTTCGGAATATCTGTTATACATTCTCATAAGCACAGCACCAAAAAGTGCCGCCTCCTCGCCGCCCGTGCCGGCTCTGATTTCAAGAATAACGTTTTTATCGTCGTCGGGGTCCTTGGGAATAAGGTATTGCATAAGCCCTGCGTCGGATTCATCTATTTGCTTTTTCAGGTCCTCGCACTCCTGCTCAAACAGCTTTTTCATTTCGGGATCCTCCTCCGTTTGAACGGATTCAACCGCAAATTCAAGATCCTCTCTGAGCTTTTTGTTTTCCTTTATAAGAGAGGCGACCTCGCAAAGCTCGGAGTGCTCCCTTGTATATTTTTGCCATTCATCCCTTTTTTCTATGATGGCAGGATCGCTGATGAGCTGTTCAAGCTCCTCAAATCTCTGTGCAATTCTGTCAAGCTTTTGTTGAATCGACATGGTTTATCATCCTTTCAAAATGCATTTGATCACTCTGTCGTTTTGAGCAATATCCTTATAACACTCTATATTAATATAACCCCGGTCCTTAAGAAGTTTGCAAACTGAGTCCCTTTGATCATATCCTATTTCAAGAAACAGAGCACCGTTTTTTGTTAAATGTGACTTTGCTTCGTTTGCAATGATCCTGTAAAAATCAAGCCCATCATCTCCGCCGTCAAGCGCGCCCCTCGGTTCAAAATTCTTTACCGATGTATCAAGCTCATCAACGATACTTGATGGAATATACGGCGGGTTTGACACTATAACGTCGTACACGCCACAATTTGTGAGCATATCCGATTGTATAAACTCAATTTGAGCACCGAGCGTTTTTGCATTCTCGTAGGCAACACAAAGCGCATCCTCACTTATATCCGAGCAAAAAACGCTTGTATTTTTTGCATCAAGGCTTATGCTTATGCCGATACAACCGCTGCCCGTGCAAAGGTCAAGCACGCTGACGTCTGAACCCATGCTTGCAATATGCTCCAGCGCAAGCTCGCACAAAAGCTCCGTATCCGCCCTCGGAATGAGCACGCGCTCATCAACCGCAAAACTTCTGCCCATAAAATCCCATTTACCCAAAACGTATTGAACGGGCTCGCCATTTTGCACTCTTGCGGCATACTCGTTCATTTTAGCAAGCTCATCAGCATCAAGCTCGTAGCCCATAACGAGCGACGTCACAAAGTCCCTGCCCGTAACCTCGTTAAAGATAGCAGAAATTACCGTATCCCTTTGAGCCTTGTCCATTCCTGTGGGGAGAAAATTATTCCTGAACGTCTTCAGCTCCATCCTCTTGGATCTCCTCTACGGGTTCTATTTCTTCCATCTCATCCTCGTCGTCAGTTCCTTCAACGTGCTCGCCCAGCAAGGTCTTGAGCGATGCAATACCTATCTCTATCTGATCGTCGTCCGGCTCGGCAGTTGTTATCTTCTGCAAAAGCATTCCGGGGACCGAAAGCGCACGAACTATCTTGCTCTTGCTCTTTCCAGAAAAGCGGATTATCTCATAAGAGATGCCCGCAACAACCGGCAAAAGCAACACCTTATACAACACTCTCAACGAAACGTATTTCCACGGTATGAACGCAAACAACACTATGCTTACAAACATAACGTAAAACATAAACGAAGTTCCGCAACGCGGATGTATTCTTGTGTGGTTGCGCACGTTTTCTACAGTCAATTCGCAGTCAGCCTCGTAGCAATTGATGGTCTTGTGCTCCGCGCCGTGGTACATAAATACGCGCTTTACGTCCTTTTGTCTTGCGGCAAGCAAAACGTAGCCTATGAATATGGCTATCTTGATCACGCCTTCAATAAGGCTGAGCACAATTTTTGACGGTATCAACGGTTTCAAAAAGCCCGTTAAAAACGTAGGCAAAAACGTAAACAAAAGCAACGCCAAGCCAAGACCGAGCAGCACGCCCATGCCTATAACAACGTCATCAAGCTTGATCTTTAGCTTTTCGGATATGAATTTCTCAAATTTTGAGGGCTTATACTCCTCGTCATCCATACCAACAAGCTCTGCGGAATCCATTATTGTTTTCATGCCAACAAAAAGCGACTCCACAAACGACACCACACCTCTCACAAGAGGCCATTTCAAGAATTTGTATTTATTTGATGCAGGTGCTACGGTTTTTTGGGTAATGTGGATCTTGCCGTTTTGCAATCTGTTTGCAATGGCAACCCTGCCACTCTTGGCTTCTCTGAGCATTACGCCTTCAAGCACCGCCTGACCGCCTATATTTTTATCTGCCATAATTTCCTCCTTATAATATCGAAAAAAACGCAGATCAGAGTTACCCCCAACCTGCGCCCTTATTACTGTCTAAAGAATTACTTGATACCGTAACGCTTCTTGAACTTATCTACACGACCGCCAGTATCAATAAGCTTCTGCTTGCCCGTAAAGAACGGGTGGCACTTGGAGCAAATATCAATACCCATCTCAGACTTAGTAGACATTGTTTCAAATGTATTACCGCAAGCACACTTTACGATGCACTTCTGGTATTCCGGATGAATTGATTCCTTCATAGCTTTCTCCCCTTATTAATTATTTACTTTTACAACAGATTAATTATACCACAAATATGTGTTTTTTACAATAGGTAATTGTAAAATTAACAATTTGGACATAATTAAGCTGTGTATTAATAGTTCTTGTTGTGGTAACGTCCCTTGAATATATCGATCTTGTGCTTGTTCATAAGAGTTTCGGATTTTTCCGTCCACTTCTTTTCGATATACTCACTCTCAAGAGCTTCCTTGATCTCATTATAAACTTCGCTTCCGATCTCGTAAGGAACTGTTTCGGATGCAAATCTACCGTAGCACTTTGCAACAACGTAAGTACCCTTTTCTGTGTAGAGAGCACCTGTTGTTGTGCCTGTTGCAAGTGAAAGGAGCTTTGCATCAAGCTCGCCCTTAATGCCTGTAGTGCTGTTTGTGTACTTGTAGTGCTTCTGCATCTCATCGGACTTGATGAGGTCTTCTTCATCTACGCCGCAGCTGTTCTTAAGGAATTCGTTAGCCTCGTCAATAACTGTTTCGAACGTCTTTGTCTTGAGCTTCTTGATAAACTCATCTGCGTGAGCAAGGCCCTTTTCCTTAGCGTATTTTTCAGCTTCCTCTGTTTTGCCCTCGCTGATAAGCTTTTCGTACTCAGCCATTTCCTCTGTTGTGAGAGATACTGTGAAGTACTTGTACTCTACGCCGCTGGGAGTGTAAATAAGAATGTCAGCGTCAAGATCGGGGGACTGTGTCTGCTTTGACTTGAGCTCGTTGTATCTTGCAAGAATAGCATCATCCTTGATATTTGCATCAGTGATAAGGTACTTCTTGTATCTTTCAAATCTGTATGTCTGTGCAATATCGTCGATGTACTCTTCTTCTGTAGTATCGTTTTCTTCAAAGTATTCAGCGTAGTAATCCTTTGCTTCCTGCAAATAATCACGCTCGCTGTCTTCCTTATCGTCGTTTTCCTTATAGGAATCTGCAAGATCCTGGACCTCCTTGTCGTAGTCCTCGCGAGCCTTTTTGAGGTCTTCTTCGTTTACGTTAAACTCAATGGCATCCATTTCAAGCTCATAAACCTTTTCACGGATGAGAGTGTCAAGGCACTGATCTCTTATATCGTTTGTGAGCTCCATGCCATAGTACTCATACATTGTTGCATAGTATGAGAAAAGGGGCAAATAGTCCTTCTTAAGTATATCGTGAGTGCCGTCAATAGTTGCAAGCACGATGTTGTTGTTCTTTTCTGTGTTGATCTGGATAATGCAACCTGTTGATGCAAACAAAATGCAGCAAGCAAGCAATACAGCCAACAAAGCTTTGATTTTCTTCATAGTTTTCTCCTTGTTAATAGTATCAAATAATAGCGAATAGTCTACCTGTGTATTATAAACCATTTTTTAGTTTTTTGCAAGACCTTTACGTAAAAAGTTTTAATATTGTTTACTTTTAGGCCTGTTTTTATTGATCTTTCTGCGATTTGTTATGTCATAAGTCACTATCAACAGTATTATGGCAACAGCACTTGCCGAAAACGTTACTATAAGCACGGGTGACGTGCTTCCGCAGACCTCACATTTACTGTTGACGTAATTGTGACCGAGCTTTTCTGTTATTATCTCCTCAAGGACCTCATCGCACGCTTTACATTTTCTTATGCGCTTACCGTCCTCGGTACAAGTGGGTGAGCTTTCGGTCGTCCATTCACTATGTACGTGCCCTGTTTTGGGGAGGACCTCGCTTTCGAGCATTTCATTGCACACAACACAATGCTTTGCCATAAGTCCGTCGGTAGTACACGTCTGAGCGATCTGAGTTTCCCAGCCGCCAACAATGTGACCCGTTGCAAATATCACCCTCTCCTCAACCGTCTGTGAGCAGGTCATACAATAGATCTCTTCCTTGCCGTTTTTTGTGCAGGTCGCACTCTCTACCAGCGTCCAGCCGCTTTTAATGTGGCCCTGTGCAGGCTCGGTTACGGTTTCAAGTACTGCGTCACATATTGTGCAGCTTCTTATCCTTGTTCCGGATTCAGTGCAAGTTGCCTGCTTTGTGGTTGACCACTCGCCGTTATCATGGCCGAGGGCCTTTATCGATTCCGTCTTGATGGTATGCGAGCATACGGTGCACTTTGTGACCTTTGTACCCATCTTTGTGCAGGTCGGATCTACCGTGACCACGGGAGTACCCGCAGTATGCTTTGAATTTACCTGCACCTTATATGACAAGCTGTTACCCGCCATATCCATGATCTCTACAGTATATCCCGCAGTGCCGAAAAGCACGTATTCGCCGTCTGCATTTATGCCTATCGCCGCAGAGTTAACTACTACCTTGACCGCTTCGTTCACAGTAAAATGAACGTCTGCACAATAGGTCTTGCCGTTTTCAAGTCCGCTTACAATGGGCAATACTGTATCAAGCGTTATTCCCACCGAGCTTAAGTATGCAATATTGCCCGCCTTATCAACAAGCTTTGCATAAACGTAATAAGTTCCGTCAGCATTCGGAGTATAGCTGCTACCCGGCTGCCAATTTGTGATCGCCTTGACCTGATCCATATTAAACGGTGTGCTCGTTACCGAATAATATACCTTATCTATTCCGATACCGCTGTCCTTTGCTTCTATTTTTACCTCGGGAGCTTTATTCACCGTAACGTCAACCGTAGGATTTGAATTAAAACCACCCGTTGTGTGGCCACCCACAGTAACAGTACCCGTGGGGGCTGTGGTATCTACCAATATCGGAGTAATTCTTTCGTCCATCTTTATGGAGCAATATTTACATTGCTTTTGCTCCAGACCTTCTTCGTAATACGTTGCAGGCTTTACCGTTATCCAATCCGTTGCAACGTGAGTTCCGATAGGAAGATCCTCAGTCTTTGTATGCTTGGAATCGTTCTTGCAAACGTAGGTTATCTTGCCCGTCTTACTGCAGGTGGATTCAGTTCTGCTTGCTTCAACATAGTTGTGACCGGTTGCCGCAATGGGCTCAATCTTATCCTTATGACCACATCTGATGCAATGGAATGATTTTTGTCCCGGATCAGTACATGTGGGTTGCTTATCAACGTGCATATATTTGGGCTTATCCTCGTCACGGTGAACGTCACCCCATATCCAATACTGATGGCCAAGCTCAAACATCACACCCGTCTGTCCACAGGTCTTACACTTTTTTGTACCCTTTTGGTCACAGGTTGAGTGCTTGACTACAGTCCACTCGTGCTTATGGCCGGGTCCGTAAATATTGCCGTATTTTGAATCGCTGGCATACTTTGGCACGCCGTAAGCGCGGATAACCATTTCGTTAAGCCTGTAGGTTCTTAAGTTTACGCCGTTACCGGAATTGCCTTCAACTGTAAATACTATATCGTCAACCACGTCTATCACTATTCCCACGTGATCCCAAGTATTGAATTTTTTATCCCAATCAAAGAATATAAGATCACCCGGCAAAGGCACGTAATCAAGCTTATAGTCGGGGCTCTTTCTTTCATACACCGCGGCAAGGTTTCTGAAATGCCTTACTTCGTTCGTACCCGGCTTTGCATTGATAGCATTTGTGATCACGTTATCAGGGACGTTTGCCACTCTTGCGCACCAGCTTACAAAAACCGCGCACCACGACGAATAAGTTAGCCACGAAAGAACGTTTTTTGTGTACCAACGTCCATACTCGGTGTAATCCTTTTTACCCTCGTACTCTCCGCCGAGGTGAGAAACGTTATCGCCCTCGCAATAGCCTATCTGTGATATCGCAATATTAACTATATCTGCTCTTAAGTCACCGGTAAGCTCAACGTTCATCAATTTATCGTAATATATACCGTTTTTGTACGCAGCAGATGCATCGGTGTATTTTACCGTTGCACCAAACGCCACACCCAAAACAGTAGATGAAAGCATTGCGCTTATCAGAAACAGAGAGACGTACTTAGCAATTCTCATTATTCACACTCCAAAACAGTTATACATTATATTATACAATACTATGACGATTTTGTCAATATTTTGTCTTAAAAAGCGGAATTTTCTGGATTTGTCCTGTTTTTGGACAACGTTTTTTAAGTTTTGTCAAAAATTGGCTTCAATATCAAACGTTAGCAAAATACTCTTGCAATTTTTTCGGTTTTATGCTATACTAATACTAATAATATTATGGGCACAGCCCACTAATGAAAGGAAACATCATGAAGGTTATTTTGAAGATCTTAAAGGTGCTTTTGACCATTGCACTTTCAATCATCATCATCCCCACAATGCTCGTTACAATGACTCTCTATTCCGTAACTCAGGCAGTTTCTCCCGATACGCTCTCAGGCATCGTCAAGGACGTTATACTCTCAAGCTCAAACGAAACAGCGTCCTCAGAAATCTGTGACTCAACAGGCGCTCCCGGCGATCTCGGTGATCTCGGCGATCTCGGTGATCTCGGCGACCTCGGCGACATGGATGCAGGCGGTCTTGAGGCTCTTTTTAACAGCATCAAGTACGATACCGAAACGGGTATCCTTACATTCGGCGAGACCGGTAAGATAGATATCGGCAGCACGGGTCTTTTGGAAATTGAGGAGCTCAAGAATCTTGAATTCACAGAAGAAACAATCACAAACATTATTTCTTCTCCCGAATTTACAGAAGTAATTACCGACTACGGCTCATCTATTATTGATGCAGTCCTCAACGGCGAAGAAAAGCTCCCCGAGATCACTCCAGAGCAGTTGGGCACTATCGCAGGCACAGTTATCGATGCAGTTGAAGAAGAGCTCGAAATTGAGATCCCCACTGAGGTCAAGCAGAACGTTAAAGAAGAAGTAAGCAAGAACAGCTCCGAGCTTACACAGATCGTTAATAAGGAACTCCCCACTATCAACGAGATCAAGGATCAGATCTCCGAAAGTGCCGGTGTTGACACCGAGATGCTCGACATGGCTCTTACTGCAGTAAAGATGCTCTTTGACAGCACGTTGCTTTTGATCGCTTGCGGCGTAGTTGCATTCCTTGCATTGCTCATACTCCTTTTGAACCTCAAAAAGCTCAACGGCTTGCTCATCGTTGGTATTTACGCTATCATCTGCGGTTTGATATTCATAGGCGCAGGCTCATTGAGTGACCTTGTAGTGTCATCCCTTACTGCTGAAATTGCGCAGTATGCAAACATCATTGCTAAGGTACTTGCTCTCATCATGGAAGCAGGCATTGTTGCCGCTGTAACGGGTGTTGCTCTTATCATTATCAAGATAGTGGTAGGAAACGTACTTCTCGGCAGAAGACACAAGGCCCAGCCCGTTGTAGAGTAATAGTTTTGGATAAAAAGTCAGCTCCGAGAGAGACACTTCGTAAAGAAGTTGTCTCTCTCGGTTTTTATATAGATAAAACAAATGACACTTTACACAAGGATTGTGAAAGTGTCATAGTGGGTTACATACTTTGAGAAAGGTAATACTTGCCGAAAAAACAAAATTTCTTTTTCGGTTGGTTAAGTTATATTGCAAACTGATGTTTGCAGTGATATTTTTGCCGA
>SVGF01000067.1 GCA_015056475.1 Clostridiales bacterium | reverse complement strand
ATAACGACCGTTTAACGTTCTGCGTAAAATCTATATATAGTTTATTTTTTATAAAATTATATACATAAAACACAAGATATAGTGTTTTTACTCAAAAAACGCTTGACAAAACCCTACATATGTGTTACAATACTATTGCATTTCGCCAATAGAGCGATCGCAATATAAAAGATCACAAGAGGACGGTATATATATGAAGATCATCAAGAGAAACGGCTCTGAGGTTGTATTCGATATAACCAAGATCATAGTAGCCATCACAAAAGCTAACGACGTAGTAGAAGAATCATTGAGAATGACTCCCACGCAGATACAGCGTATTGCTGAATCCGTTGAGCTTGCATGCCAGAAGATGAATCGCTCTCTCGGCGTTGAGGAGATCCAGGATCTCGTTGAAACGCAGATCATGGCTCACGGCGCATACGAGGTAGCAAAGAAGTACATTACTTACAGATACACAAGAAACCTTGTACGTCAGTCCAACACTACGGATGAAAAGATCCTCAGCCTTATAGAATGTAATAACGAGGAAGCAAAACAGGAGAATTCAAATAAGAATCCTACCGTTAACAGCGTTCAGAGAGATTATATGGCGGGTGAGGTAAGCCGCGACATCACAAACCGCTTGCTCCTTCCCCAGGATATAGTGGAAGCTCATAACGAAGGTATCATTCACTTCCACGATTCCGACTATTTTGCTCAGCATATGCACAACTGTGACCTCGTAAACCTTGAGGATATGCTCCAGAACGGTACTGTAATTTCGGGTACAATGATAGAAAAGCCCCACAGCTTCTCCACAGCTTGTAACATTGCCACACAGATAATCGCTCAGGTTGCAAGCAACCAGTACGGCGGCCAGAGCATTTCACTTACACACCTTGCACCCTTCGTTCAGGTAAGCAGAGAAAAGATCAAGCGTGCTGTTGATAAGGAGGTCGAAGAAATAGGTCTTGAGATCTCGGACGAAAACAAAGCCATTATAGTAGAAAAGCGTCTTCGCGAGGAGATCCGAAAGGGCGTTCAGACAATACAGTACCAGGTCGTAACACTCCTTACAACTAACGGACAGGCTCCCTTCGTTACGGTATTTATGTACCTCGGCGAAGCTAAAAACGATCAGGAAAAGCACGACCTCGCACTCATCATCGAAGAAACTCTCGAGCAGCGTTACAGAGGCGTTAAGAACGAAAACGGCGTTTGGGTAACACCCGCATTCCCCAAGCTCATCTACGTTCTTGAAGAACAGAATATCCACGAGGATTCCCCCTATTGGTACCTCACACAGCTCGCTGCAAAGTGTACAGCCAAGAGAATGGTTCCGGACTACATCTCCGAAAAGAAGATGCTTGAGCTTAAGATAGACAAAAACGGCGAGGGTCATTGCTACACTTGCATGGGTTGCAGAAGCTTCCTTACACCCTACGTTGATGAAAACGGTAAACCCAAGTATTACGGCAGATTCAACCAGGGCGTTGTTACTATCAACCTCGTTGACGTAGCACTCTCCTCCGGCGGTAATTTTGACAAATTCTGGAAGATATTCGACGAAAGACTTGAGCTTTGCCACAAGGCACTCCTTTGCCGTCACGAAAGACTCAAGGGCACACTCTCCGATGCTGCACCGATCCTTTGGCAGCACGGCGCACTTGCAAGACTTGAAAAGGGCGAAACGATCGATAAGCTCCTCTTTGGCGGTTATTCAACTATCTCCCTCGGCTACGCAGGACTTTACGAGTGTGTTAAGTTCATGACGGGCAAGAGCCACACAGATCCCTCCGCAACACCCTTTGCACTCGAGGTTATGCAGTATATGAACGATGCTTGCAAAAAGTGGAAGGCTGCTCACAATATCGATTTCAGCCTTTACGGCACTCCCCTTGAATCCACAACTTATAAGTTTGCAAAGACGTTGCAAAAGCGTTTTGGTATCGTAAAGGGCATCAACGATAAGGGCTACATCACAAACAGCTACCACATCCACGTGACCGAGGAGATCGACGCGTTCTCAAAGCTCGCATTTGAGTCAAAGTTCCAGGCACTCTCACCCGGCGGCGCAATCAGCTACGTTGAAGTGCCCAATATGGAACAGAATCTCGACGCAGTTTTGCAGGTAATGAAGTTTATCTACGACAATATCATGTACGCAGAGCTCAATACAAAGTCCGACTACTGCCAGGAATGCGGTTGGGACGGCGAAATTGAGATCGTTGAGGAAGACGGCAAGCTTATCTGGAAGTGCCCCAAGTGCGGCAATACAGACGAAGCCAAGATGAACGTTGCAAGACGTACCTGCGGCTACATCGGTACACAGTACTGGAATCAGGGTCGTACACAGGAGATCAAAGAAAGAGTTCTCCACTTATAATAACGATTATTCCGTCATTTTCAGCAATGATCTTGGCGGAATTTCTTTACAAGGAGCAATACTATGAATTACGGTGAAATAAAATATTGCGACATAGCAAATGGTAACGGTGTTAGGATATCATTGTTCGTAAGCGGATGCACACACCATTGCCCCAACTGCTTTAACCCCGAAACGTGGGATTTCAATTACGGTAAGCCCTTTACCCAAAAGGAATGGGATGAGATCTTCTCCCAGACAAAGGATTACGTAAACGGGCTTTCACTCTTGGGCGGTGATCCGTGCGAGCCCGACAATCAGAGAGCTCTTTTGCCATTCTTGAGAGAGTATAAAAAGAGATTTCCCAATAAAGATATATGGTGTTATACGGGTTACACTCTCGAACAGTTGTTAGAAGGCAGTCGTGCAAGCATTGAATGCACGGAAGAATTCCTCTCATACATCGATTTTTTGGTTGACGGTCCCTTTATTCAGGCAAAAAAGAATATAGGACTTATATTCCGAGGCTCTTCAAATCAAAGGATCATCGATATGAAAAAGACCAAACAAGCAGGGCAAATAGTCCAATGGGAAGGCATAAAGAAGGACAGATAACAAAATACAGCTTAATTGGCGAGTCTGAATAATAATATTCAGGCTCTTTTTTATTTTACACTTTATTCTAACGCTCGTTATATCAGCAGTAATTCCTTCTGCGCAAAAATATTCCGATTTTTGGAATCAAAAACTTATTTTAGGTATTGCAAAAATTGCAATTTTCTTGTATAATATAGAGTGTTTTGTATTTTCAAACACTATTTGGTAAATTATCACTAACAAGAGGAATTACATATATCATGACAAAAGAAACAGACGAAATAATTGATATCGACGTTGACGATATCGAAGAAAGCCTTGAGGATATAGAGGCAGAGCTTTCGGGCAGTAACCGCGGCTCAATAAAATATTCCTTGGGAGGCGAAAAATACCCCGTAGTAATGCTCCGCGGGCTTGTAATATTCCCTCACACGAATATAAAATTTGACGTAAGCAGACAGATATCCCTTACTGCACTCAGAGTGGCACAAGCACAGGGCGGTAAGGTGCTCGTTGTTGCGCAAAAGGAAGCTTCACTTGACGCTCCCACTTTTGACGATCTTTACACAGTCGGCACTCTTTGCAATATAGAAAGCATATCAAAAGAAAACGAGAGCATCCACAGAGTGCTCGTAAGCGGTATTTCAAGGCAAAACATAATTAAATTCTCAAACACAAAAGGTTACGTTGAAGCAGTTTCGGTTACGGTTGAGGATCAGGTAGACAGCAGTTACGCGGAAGAATCCGGTTTGAGAGTTGTAATGCAGCTTATGATGGATTACATGAAGGTATCTCCGCAGATGATGCCCACAGAGCTTCTTCCCGTTTTTGCAGACACGACCGATTCATCCGAATTTGCAGACGTAGTCGCTTCAAACACGGTGGTAAAATTCCAGGAAGCACAAACACTTCTTGAGGAATTCCTTGTTGACAAGCGTTTACAGAAGCTTTCAACGATACTCGCACGCGAGATCGAGCTCCTTAAGATCAGCAACAAGATCATGACGGACGTCAAGCATTCCATGGACAGATCACAGAGGGATTATTTCCTCCGCGAGCAGCTCAAGGCTATCGAAAAAGAACTTGGTGACGATGACGAGGACGGCGACGATAATCTCCCTCCGGCAACGGATTACAAAAACAAGATAGAAGCCTCAGATATGCCCGATAACGTAAGAGAAAAGGCGCTTGAGGAAGCAAAAAGACTCCGTCATATGCAGTTTGGCTCAGCGGAAGCTTCAGTTATAGAAACTTATCTCGATTGGCTACTTGCACTCCCTTGGAAAAAGGAATCAAAGGACAACACGGACCTTGTAAAAGCCGCCGCTGTGCTTGATAAAGAGCACTACGGGCTCGAAAAGGTAAAGGAGCGACTAATTGAGTTCCTTGCAGTAAAGGCTCGCACGGGCTCAATGAAGGGCTCTATAATATGCCTCGTGGGACCTCCCGGTGTAGGCAAAACATCCATCGGCAGATCCTTGGCAAAGGCAATGAAGCGCGAATTCATAAGACTTTCTTTGGGCGGTGTGCACGACGAGGCTGAGATAAGAGGCCACAGAAAGACATATATCGGTGCAATGCCGGGTAAAATTATATCATCCCTCAAGAATGCAAAAACTATAAATCCGCTTTTCCTTCTTGATGAGATAGACAAGCTTGGTAATGACTTTAAGGGCGATCCCGCATCCGCGCTCCTTGAGGTGCTTGACGCTGAGCAGAATTGCACCTACGTTGACCATTACATAGATATTCCCTACGATCTTTCAAAGGTAATGTTCATCATGACCGCAAACACTCTCGATACCATTCCTCCCGCACTTCTGGACAGAATGGAAGTCATCGAAATACCCGGTTACACTCACGATGAAAAGCTCAATATCGCAAAGAAGCATCTTTTGCCCAAACAAAGACAAGCTCACGGCTTGAGCGCTACACAGTGCTCAATAGGTACGGACGTGCTTGATTACGTTATAAATCACTACACAAGAGAAGCTGGCGTAAGAACTCTCGAAAGACAGATCGCAGCGCTCTGCAGAAAAACAGTAGTAGAGCTTTCAAAAAACCCCGAGCTTGCAAAGGTCAAGATAACTGTTCAGTCCGTCCCCGAATATTTGGGCGCACCCAAATATCTCTATGATGAAACAGTTAACGAAGATACAGTTGGTCTTGCAACAGGTCTTGCATGGACTGCAGTCGGCGGAGAAACGCTTTCCATTGAGGTTGCCGCAATGCCAGGTAACGGTGCAACCGTGCTCACGGGCCACTTGGGCGACGTTATGAAGGAATCCGCAACCGCAGGCATCACATACGTACGATCCATGTCCGACAAGCTCGGTATAGATTCAAGCTTCTTTAAGAATAACGATATCCACATTCACGTGCCCGAGGGTGCTATCCCCAAGGACGGACCGTCAGCAGGTATCACCATCACAACTGCGGTTATATCAAAGCTCACAGGCATTCCTGTTAAGGGCACCGTAGCAATGACGGGCGAAATAACACTTTTGGGCAGAGTTCTTCCCATCGGCGGACTTAAAGAAAAGCTCCTTGCCGCAAAGAGATTGGGCATTAAAACGGTCATCGTTCCCAATGAGAACAAAAAGGACGTGCTTGAGATACCGCAAAGCGTTGTTGACGGTATGGAAATTGTTTACGCCAAGACTATGACGGACGTACTTGCTGTTGCACTTACGTCTTCCCCATTAAAATAAATTAAAAAGGAGAGCATCATGGAAATTATTCAGATGCGCTTTGAAACAAGTGCCGCAAAAGCGTCACAGTTTATAAACGACGAATTCCCGCAGGTAGTAATAACAGGCAAATCAAACGTTGGTAAATCCTCACTCATCAATGCCATAGGCAACAACGGTAAGCTTGCAAGAACAAGCTCCACTCCGGGCAAAACAAGGCTCATCAATTACTTTTTTGCAGATAATTCATTCTACGTTGTTGACCTTCCGGGTTACGGCTTTGCAAAAGCCCCCAAAACCGAGCAGGCACAATGGCAAGCTTTGATGGATAGCTATTTTAAGAGCGGCAGAGCAAAAAAAGCTCTTATGCTCGTTGATATTCGCCACAAGCCAACAGCCGAAGATAAAATGATGAGGGATTACCTTGCATATTACGATTTTGAGGTCGTTGTAGTTGCTACAAAGGCTGACAAGATTGCCAAAACTAAATTAAAGCAGTACGTTGAGGACATCAGAAAGGAGCTTGAGCTTCCAAAAGAAATGCTCATAATCCCCTATTCCTCACTCAATAACTACAACCGCGATTATCTCGTGCAGATAATCCGTGAATTTGCCGCAGAACCCATCTTAGTATAATATTTTGGTTTACAAATCCGAATAAATATGTTATACTTATATTATTGTTAGTAATTTTTGAAAGGAGGATCAGTCTTGATAAAGTTTGACAGTCAATACATTCTCAACAGCATTACACCTCTTGAGAATATGTTCATTCAGCAGTATCTCGTAAAAGCTCCGGGCGATTACGTAAAGGTTTACATTTACTGCCTTAATCTGTGTCATTGGCCCATGGGCGACATTCACGTTTCGTATGAATCCATTGCAGAAACGTTAAGGCTCAACTGCGAGGACGTTCAAAGAGCGTTGCGTTATTGGTGCAAGCTTGGAGTTATGAGCGTTGAATGCTTTGAAGAACAGCTTGAAATGGAAATATACAGCGTAAAAGAAACAATGGCTCGAAACGAAGCTTCCGATGGACAGACCCTCTACACTTACAGAGCTTTCAATAACGAGCTTTCAGACGCATTCCATCCCAGAATTCTGGACACTCAGGATTATTTATTGTATCAGGATATGATAAATATATTTGAGGTTTCTCAGGAATACGTAATAGAAGCAGTCAAATATTCGGTAAAAACTTCGGGCGACGTTAATATTCCCTACAAATACGTGGAAAGAGTGATCGAAGCTTGGAAGAATGACAATATTAATTCCGTTTCAGAGCTTAAAACGTATCTCGAAAAGAGGGATTCTACCTACAGAGAACTTTGCAGCGTACTCCGTTATCTGGGCATGAACAGAGCTCCAACAATCCCCGAGCTCAATTATTACAAAAAATGGACGGATGAATTCGGATTCTCATTCGATGCCATAAAAGAAGCCTGCAACGCAACTGTCGGTGCAAGCAATCCAACAATAAAATATCTTGATTCCATAATAACAGCACTTCACGAAAAGAAAGCTTCCACACCGCAGCAGATAGCTAAAGATAAAGAAAAGTCAACAAACGCAAGGCTCAAGGTCCGCAGACTTCTCTACTATCTCGGAATAAACGGTGCGCCGTCTGCGGTTCATTTGCAAAAATACGCTAAATGGGAGGATGATTACCACTTCACAGAGGAAGCCATCACCATTGCCGCAAGCATGATAACACCGGGAAGAAACCCGTTTGATTCTCTTGACAGCTTGCTTGAATCCTTCTATATGAAGGGTATTCAGGATGCTGATTCAATGCTCATGTACTCCAACCAAAAAAAGGAGCATGACTCAGATATAAGCGAGCTTAAGGCCCTCCTCGGCGAAACGTCACCGATCACGGATATTCAGCGTGATACCTTCAAGCGTTGGCTCGATGAATATAAAATGCCCGTTGAGGTCATATTCTTAGCCGCGGCACTTGCTCAGGAGGCTGACAAGCCATGGGGCTACGTAAATAAGGTGCTTTCAAACTGGAGCGCGGCAGGAATCAATACCAAGCAAGCAGCACAGGATCAAATGGCATCATTCTCAAAGCCTCAAAGCAATCAAACTCAAAAGCCCTCAAAAAATACAAAGGGCTACGGTTTTACGAATATCGAATCCCACACCTACAACGAGAGCGATTACGCTTCGATGTTTGATGAGCTCAGCGACGATACCAACGCATAAGACCCAAAGGAGATAGCATATGTCACAGGACGTTTATACTCTGATACAAAACAAATACTCCGAGCTTCAAAAAAAGGCAAGGCTGGATTGCGACGAAAGTATTCAGCGCATGTATTCTCTGCATCCAATGCTCAAACAACTGACAGATAGCGTAAGCACAGCAAAAAGTGAGCTCATTAAAGCCACATTAAAGCGCCGCAATCAGTCCGAAATTGATGCGTTGGAGAATGAGCTCAACAGATTAACCGCGCTCAAAAACGATTATATCGCCAAAAACGGCGTGGATATGAGCGTATTCACACCGATCTACCATTGCTCTGCCTGCTCCGACACGGGAAAGCTCCCCGACGGCACAAGATGTAAATGCTTTAACGATTATTACGCTCAATATAAATATTCCTCTGCAGATATGTCAATACTCGAGAAGGAGAATTTCTCCACCTTTAACCTTGAGGTTTTCCCCGAAACCACACCAAACGGGATTCCCCAGCGTCAGCAGATGGAAAAGATAAAAAACTTCCTCGTTAAGTATTGTAACGAATTCCCCGAGATACAAAAAAAGAACGTGCTCATAAGTGGGCTCACGGGCACGGGCAAAACCTTCCTGCTCAACTGTGTCGCAAGAGCTCTTTGTGATAAAAATGTGCCCGTAATAAGGCTCAGTGCTTACAAAATGATCAACGAGCTTTTTGACCGATATATCGATGATAATTCCGATTTCAACGCCGAGCTCGAAAAGCTTTGCGAAACGGATATGCTCATCATCGACGACCTCGGCACGGAGCTTATAAAGGATAATTTCACTCACAACACTTTGTATTATATCCTCGACAGAAGATGTGAGCTCAACAAAGCTGTGATAATATCCACAAACCTTAACGTTAAGCAGCTCGAAGAAAAATATTCCGACAGGATCATGTCCCGACTTTTTAACTCAAGAACAACAACAGCATTCCAGCTTCAGGGTGCTGATATAAGAATAAGAAGATAATTTGTTTACACGAAAGGAAAAAATATATGAGTAACATCAAATCAAGATTTGCTCCCAGCCCCACAGGCTACATGCACATCGGTAATCTCCGTACAGCTCTGTACTCCTACCTCATTGCAAAGTCACAGGGCGGAAAATTCATGCTCCGTATTGAGGATACCGACCAGAATCGCTTTGTAGAAGGCGCAATGGACGTTATTTACCGCACACTTGACATC
Organism: Clostridiales bacterium; assembly: GCA_015056475.1. Classification (GTDB taxonomy): domain Bacteria; phylum Bacillota; class Clostridia; order HGM11327; family HGM11327; genus SIG351. Next base: position 2,972 of record SVGF01000067.1, on the reverse strand, counting down.
TGCGGACTTGAGTATGACGAAGGTCCCGATAAGGACCTCGGCAACGGCCCCTACATTCAGAGCCAGCGCAGAGATATTTACGTTGAATATGCAAAAAAGCTCGTCGACCTCGGTCACGCATACTATTGCTTCTGCAGTAAGGAGCGCCTTGACGGTCTTCGTGCTGACCTTGAGGCTCAAGGACTTCCCTACGAATACGATGGTTGCTGCAAAAAGCTCACAAAGGAAGAGATCCAGGCTAAGCTTGATGCAGGTGAGCCATACGTAATCAGACAGCTCATGCCCAAGGAGGGCGTTTCCGTTTACGAGGATGCTGTTTACGGCACTATCTCTATAAACAACAATACACTTGAAGATCAGATACTCCTCAAGTCCGACGGTCTTCCAACTTACAATTTTGCAAACGTTGTTGACGACCATTTGATGGGCGTTACACACGTTGTAAGAGGTAACGAGTATCTTACTTCCACACCCAAGTATAACCACCTCTACAATGCTTTCGGCTGGGAAGCTCCCTGCTACATCCACCTGCCCCACATCACAAAGGAAGGCGGCAAAAAGCTCTCCAAGCGTGACGGCGACGCATCCTTTGAGGATTTCTACAACAAGGGCTACCTCACAGAGGCTATCATAAATTACGTTGCACTTTTGGGCTGGAGCCCCGGTGGCGAAAGAGAGATATTCTCACTCAAGGAGCTTGAAGAAGTATTCTCAATAAAGGGCATCAACAATTCCCCCGCAGTATTCGACCTCGTAAAATTCCGTTGGATGAACGGCGAATACATCAAGATGATGAAGCCCGAGGATTTCCACGCCGCAGCACTCCCCTACTACAAGCAGGCACTCACAAGAGAAGTAAATCTCGAAAGAATATCCTCACTTCTTCAGTCAAGAGTTGAGGTACTCTCAGAGATCCCCGATTACGTTGACTTTATCGAAAACGTGTGCGAATACGACGTTTCAATGTACGTTCACAAGAAGATGAAGACAACCGTTGAAGGCTCACTTGAAACACTCACAAAGCTCGTTCCCGTGCTTGAGGGTATCAACGATTGGAGCGAGGAGAATATCCATACAACCATCATGCAGCACATTGCAGACCTCGGTGTTAAGAACGGCATCGTATTGTGGCCCTTGAGAACAGCTCTCTCCGGTAAAATGTCAACTCCCGGCGGCGCAACTGAGATCGCATTCATCCTCGGTAAGGACGAAACCATCAACAGAGTTAACCAAGCCATAGAATTCATCAAGGCAAGCCTTTGATGTCATAATAAAATATTGATTTCTTTTTGCAAAAGGAGATTTTTTATGAGAAAAATTAACGTAACAGTATGGAACGAAGGTTTCCACGAAAGAGAAAGTGAAAAGGTTCGCAGCGTTTACCCAGAGGGCATACACGGCTGTATCGCAAGCTTCCTTAAGGAAGATGAAGAACTCGGCACTATCCGTGCTTTCACAATGTACGACGAAGAACAGGGCTTCAAGGAAGAAGACCTCGCTGATACAGACGTTCTTATCTACTGGGCACATTGCTGCCACGGTCAGATCGAGGATCAGTACGTAAACAGAATATACAACCACGTTACAAAGCGCGGTATGGGCCTTATCCTTCTCCACTCCGGTCACGCTTCAAAGATATTTGAAAAGCTCTGCGGTACACAGACAGGCGCGCTCAGATGGCGTGAAAGCAACGACAAGGAAAGAGTTTGGGTAATTGAGCCCCAGCATCCTATCTGCCACAACCTTCCCGAATATTTTGAGCTTCCCGCTGAAGAAACTTACGGCGAAAGATTCGTTATCCCCACACCGGACGCACTCGTATTCATGAGCTGGTTCTCAGGCGGCGAGGTATTCAGAAGCGGTATCTGCTACAACAGAGGCTACGGCAAGATCTTCTACTTCAGACCCGGCCACGAAACGTTCCCCACGTATTACGATGCTAACGTACAGCAGGTTATCAAAAACGCTTGCAAGTGGGCTGCTCCCACAAACTTCCCCAAGATGCAGACAGGTTGGACAGCATCCCTCGAAAACAAGTAAAACAATTCGGACTGAGGAGCTTTTTCTCAGTCTTTTTATGATTGGAGATAATTATGAGAAAAATTAACGTACTTGTATGGAACGAAGGCTATCACGAAAAATTCGGTCAGGCAACAAAGGGCGTTTACCCAGACGAAACAGGCATCGGCGGATGCATTGCTGAATTTTTGGGTGAGGATGAAGAAATCGGAGAAATAACACTCCGCACAATGTTTGACGAAGAAGAAGGTCTTAAGGAAGAAGACCTCGCAAAGGCAGACGTGCTCATATATTGGTCCCACGTTTGCGCTGACGATATGAATGACGAATATCAGACCCGAATCTTCAACCACGTCACAAAGCGCGGTATGGGTCTTATTCTTCTTCACTCAGCACATGCTTCAAAGGTATTCACAAAGCTCTGCGGCACAAAGACAGAGGAGCTCAGATGGCGTGAAAGTTGTGACAAAGAAAGAGTTTGGGTAATTGAGCCCCAGCACCCCATTTGCGACGGCATTCCCGAATACTTTGAGCTTGAGCAAGAAGAAACATACGGCGAAAGATTTGAGATTCCCAAGCCCGACGCACTCGTTTTCGTCAGCTGGTTCTCGGGCGGCGAGGTTTTCAGAAGCGGCGTTTGCTACAACAGAGGCTACGGCAAAATTTTCTATTTCAGACCGGGCCACGAATCCTTCCCCACGTACTACAATGAGCACGTGCAAAGAGTTATCAAAAACGCAGTTAAATGGGCTGCTCCCACAAATTTCCCCAAGATGCAGACCGGCTGGACAGCATCACTTGAAAACAAAAACTGAATCCATCCATTTTATGACTCCGACATCTAAAGTCGGAGTCATTTTTATCGCATTGTTAATTTCAATGTTATATTTTGTGATAATTCACATCGTTTTTTTTTTTTTTTTTAAAAAGTATTTAAATTTTTTTTTTTTTTT
>SVGF01000066.1 GCA_015056475.1 Clostridiales bacterium | reverse complement strand
CACATTATTTACTCCATTGACTGTAACATATTCTGATTTATACGAATTTATACCACCGTTTGCAATAATATTATCAACATCCGCATTCAAAGTTATGTCTAAAGTAACATACACATATACGTCACCAAGATAGTAGATAACATCTTGCCATAATTCTAAACCATCGATATGCACATCACTGAACTTTTCAAACCCCAAAGATTCAAGCTTTGAAAATATTTCTTCATGTGTCATATCAGAAGAAATATGTATTCTTAATAACTTTGATACATCTTCCTCCGAAAGATCTTTATATGGTCTAACTTTATAAAAGCATGACGAAGTCAACAACAAAGTCGCAATCGAAATAACAATTAAAAGTGCTTTCTTCATATACATTCTCCAATCTATTAATAGTGTCAAGATCATTAATCTTAATATCGCCATACGACGCTTATCCAACCCACGAAAAGCCTCATTTTTAACGTTACGGCGGGCAAGGCTCCTCTATTGATCCTCCGCCGCAACCAAATGAATGATGTTTAATTTCATAATGTCCTCCTAAAAAAGGCCGCACAAGGTTACACTTATCAAAAGTGCCGCCTTGTGCGTTGGTTACAAAATGATTCAAGTGTCATCTTAACGGCACTATTATTGTGGAGCTCTCCACTTAATTACAGTTATAGTATAACACATCGTTTTTCAAAAGTCAAGGGGTTGCCCCCCTAATTGTGAATTATTTATGAACAAAATCACTCCTCAAAATTATCTCCCCACGCAATAGCCCATTCGTCCATCGGTATCAAAACGCTCCATTCAGATTCAACTCCGTTTGGATCCTTAATATCAAGCTCAAGCTTTGCAGTCGGCATATAATGTCCGTACAAGCTTATGCTGTCCGTAACACAACAAAGACCGATCGGCTCGTACTGGTAAACAGGCTTATTTGATTTATCTGTATAGAATATCTCCCATCCGGAGTGAGTTTCACCAAAGCCCTTATAAAGCGCGTTAATACATCCGTTAGCCTTTGCGCCTCTTACAGCCTTAAAGGTCCTGCCGTAAAAGAAGTTTGCATCCTCATCCTCGCCCGCCTCAAAAACTCTGTCCGCTGTACCATCCATCATGTCGGGGCAAAAGCTTACAAGATAAGAATCCTCATCCATGTCAAGCAAGGACTTAAATCCACTCACAGCACCGTTTACGGGCACAACCTCGTTATACATCCAAATAGTGTGCATAAACTTATACACAGTGCCGTTTTCTGTAGTATTAATAGTGGGATTCTCAATAAAATCAACAAGTGTCGTGTAATTTACCGCATATGCAAGGTCACCAAGATTGAAAATATTCAAAAAATCGCGGTATTTTTGTGTATCCTGATATTTTGTGACCATAGTATCACCCTGATAAGCATTCTTGTGGTCATATTCACCTGCAAAAGCATACATTTGTGTATTTGAATGCTGATAATCCGAAGAATAAAGACCAACTATATCCTTACCCTCAATATCATCAACCTCAGCAATTAGTATACCGCAGGAATTGTAGCCCTCAACGGCAACCTCCCTTGTAGGCTCACCTGTTACCGCCTCAATAAGCTCTGGCTTTGACTTTTGCGATATCACTATGAGCTTGTCAACACTCTGAGCAAGCTGTAATGCATTGCTCAGCTCAAACCCTTCTACACTCTCCTCTATCCACAACACAGCATTCTTTACCGTTGCAGACTGATACTGATCTAATGTAGAATATACAGAAACGTTTTTAACCTTGTCCGACGGCTGATAGCTTGTACCAACGTAGTCAATGGGCTTTGTGTATTCAACGTCAACCTTTGCGGGTGGTGCTTCGGTGCATGCGGTTGCAGCTATAAAAATTAATGCGCAAATAAACGCTATAAAACTCTTTTTGATCTTCATAAAATTTGCTCCTTACTTGGTTTATACTATTATACAATACACTAAACCAAAAAGCAAGGAGCAAGTGTTAAATTATTTTAAATTCTTCAGCTTATATCTCTTATTCAACCCGCCGGACGTCACCGTTATATCGTATTCCACCTCAAATTCAATATCGTCAAGCATCTGCCCAACGCTTTCGTACTTATCGCCATTCCATTTTTTACCCAGATACGAATAAAAAATATTGTCTATTCCGCAAAAATCACAGTTACTCTGCCCCATTTTATCCAACGTAGAGCGCATTTCGTTTTGTATATTCTGCGCTACCAGCTTCCCCATCTCCTCGTAACGCTTATTGAGCTTGTACGAAGAAATGTTTTTTGACTGAAGCTCGTTTTTTACGTATATCAATTCAGCAGTTGCGCTGACCGTGACCTTTAATATATATTTTCCGTTATCGTATATAGGCTTTAATCTTGTGTTTCCTCTGAATAAAGTAAAGCCGAGATCGTTTTTCTCGTTATTTTCCGACTCAAGAGTAATGTCCGTCAACGTCACAGTCCTTGCGCGCATGGTGTCGGTGAGCCATTTGTAGCCGTTGAATTCTTTTTTATTCAGCACGTCAACGTATTTTCCATCCTTAACTATGCTGACGTTGCCAAGGCTGACCGAGCGCTTTGTCTTGCTTTCATTTGAATCGGATCCCGAATTTCCAAGCTCAACAAGCTCAACACCGGTTACCACTCCGCAACCGCTTTGCGAATAATAATCCTTTATAAAACGCTTGACTGTAGTATAAACGCTGTTCGACTCATACTCCTGGTCATCCATAAGTTTTCTGATGCCGAATGCTGATACTGTTTCCGAAAGAGTGGTGGACTCAAGTACCTCAAGCGGAGAAGCATCCGAGAATATCACAGCAGAAGTATTTCTGAAATTGGACGATCTGAAAAACATATCAAGGTGCTTTACCATGTCGTCCGTTTGAGCGAGATCCTTTTTTATTATTATAACCGCACAATGCGACCAAAACAAAACGCTGCCCGTTTTTGCCACCAGATCCTCGCACGCTTCGTTCACCGTGTCGCCGCTAGCACTTATAGTCACGCTTGAGGCATCGTTGCCGTCGTTTGATGAGCCTGTACCCGGTTTGATTATCTGAACAGTAAGCTTTAAGGCTTTATCCTGCCCCTCTTCTATCCCCATTCCGCTTATCACAGCAACCGTTTCTATACTCCGAGGTTGAAAGGTGTCATAAAATAGCGTTAACAGTATTGCCAAGCTAATAACTATATACATACCGTAGCCAAATCGTCTTTTTTCCATGTTAATCTCCTTGTAGCGAGGTGCTCGCACTGCCTGCAACACTCTTTTTCTTCACCGCAAGAGTTATCCACAATATCAGCACCGCACCATATTGCACCACAGCACAAAGCACGGATGAAACGCCCATTGCAACGTTAAAGAATTTTTCTTCATTCTTCATAATAAAAACAGAAAGAATTGCTATTACAAGCGGTAACGTAATACGTATAAGCTTTGTACTTTTTACGTTTAATATCTGCGAAATAGCTTCTGCAGACGCACAAATAAATATGCTGTCCCTTATAAAGGTTGAGAATATCCATGCAAGCTTTATTATCGAATCAAAATTGTTAAAATACGTACTGCCGTTAAAAAATATGGACAATTCAAATACGCTCGTTGTAAAAAAGCCCGAAATATTACCAAAAACACCTATAAACAGCACGTTCAACACCACAATTATACCGTATGCCAGCACACTTCCCAACACCACCTGCTTTGTAAGTGAGTCCTTTGTATCTGTATTGTGAAAATACATCAACAATACCACCACGTTGCCCGTCCATGTAAAAAAATGAGGCAGAGCGTTAAACACCGGTCCAACCCCGTCAACAAGCACGGGCATAAGATTCTTTGAGTCAAAATTTCTGAGTGCAGATATCATCAATACAATGTACGTTGCTATCATAAATCCAAAAACAATATTACTAAGCCTGAATATCGTTCTTGAATCAAACAGCTGTGCAATAATAACAAGCAATATCATCGGAATAACGTAATAATACGTAGGCTCTAAATTATAAGTGCTCATATACACGTATTCAAGCGTTTGTCTGAAGTACATAAAGCTCTTAAAAGTAAACAACAGCGCAAACAGCACTGCAAAAGCAGTCCCAACAAAGTTACCAAAAGCGTATTTACACATTCCAACCACGTTTTGCCCGGGACAAAGGTGAGTTATCCTTGTAATGACCCACGCAAAAATAACGTCTATCACAAATATTATTGCAAATATCCACCATGCATCAATGCCGAGGTATATATTTGCATAGTTGGGTATAAAAAGCATCAGCAGCGGCGGCACCGTCACCAATATCATATACAAAAGCTCCTTTGGACGAAGCAAATTTGGATCCTTCAATTCTTTCTCCTTTATTTGTTGTGCCTCATTCTTACTCTGTTATTTGTGGGGATCGATTCAGGGCGCATAAACCGCTGTGTAATAGGCTTTATAAATAATGCATCCTGCTTGTCGTTTTCATAAAGAGGCGCATACGGTGCCATATACGGCACAGAAAAACTCGTCAACGAAAGCAGATGCAAAGCCAACAGCACCGAGCCCGCAATAAGCCCAAAAAATCCCATAAATCCGCCTAAAAGAGTAAAAACGAATCTCAGCATATTCATAATGTTTGACTGCTCGGGCACGTTATATATCGTTATCGCCGAAACCGCAGATATCATTACCGCAGGGCTTGAGATCGTTCCAGCCTTTACAGCTGTTTCGCCCAGTATCAGCGCGCCGACTATACTTAGCGCAGAGCCAATGTATCTGGGCATTCTTATGCTTGCCTCCTGCAATATTTCAAACAGCAGCATCGTAACCAACAGTTCAAGCATCGGGTTCATGGGAATACCGCTTCTGGCGTTTATTATCGTCAGCAAAAAATCCGTTGGCAACATATCGTAGTGAAACAAAAGCGTTGCAACGTAAAGCCCTGGCAAAAGCACGGCAATTATAAAGCTTGCAGCTCTCAAAAGCCTTAATATATTTCGCCTTGCAGGTAAGCCGTAATAGTCGCCCACATCCTGAAAGCTTTCTATAAAAAGATACGGCAATGTCAGCACACTCGGCGAGCCGTCAACCATCACACATATCCTGCCCTCAAGCAATTTTCCGGTCGCAATATCTGGCTTTTCGGTTCGTCCAATTTGCGAAAACACAGTCTTTCGGTTATCCTGCAAAAAGGCTTCGATATAGGACGAGTCAAGTATTCCGTCGATATTTATTGCATTTATGCGTTTTTTAAGCTCCTTAATAATACTTTCGTCAGCAATTCCCTTTATATAAGTAACAGCAATGGAAGTTGAGCTGTATTTTCCCACCTTTATCATGTCAAAAGTCAAGTCAGGCGTCTTTAACCGTCTTCTCATTAACGAAATATTCGTTCTCATATCCTCGGTAAATCCTTCTCTTGGGCCGCGAATAACCGATGACGTTGGCGGTTCTTCCACTCCCCTGTGCGACCACATTTTTGAAGCGACCGTAAAATACTGCTCAGCACCTTCAACAAGCACCACGGCGTCGCCCTCAAGTAAGAACGACACCGCTTGTGTTATATCTGTTTGTATAACTGCAGAAGCAAAAGGTGTCACCTCGTCAACGATATGTTTTATTATATCCTTTGTCTTTACGTCTTTATCCACCATCAACGGAGCAAGCACGTCCCTGTTAAGTGCTTCTGTATCAGTCAATTCCTCAACGTAAATGAGCGCCGCATCGGTACTGCCAAAAACCTTGAATCGTCTTAATATAGGTAGTTTATCACCACCGAAAGCTTCAAACACGTCATTGATTCTCTTTTGCATATTTTCAATCATAAAACCACATAGATTCATTATCCGATAGTCTCTCAACCATTTCGCCGGCTCTCTTTTGTTTCTCGTGCGGTGAGTGCGCATCATTTATATATGAAATTATTCTTCCTTTTTGCTCGCTTGAAAGCGTACCGAATCTTGTTTTTGCATGCTCGTTCGTTTCCAGCGTCAATCCGAGAGAATACGGTATCTCTCCCCGTTTTGTAAGCCTTTTCATTTTTTCATCCTTTCTTGTTGTCTTTGTATGCTTTATAATTGACAAATTCGGAAAAAATATGTATAATATATACGGAAATATTTGCATAAACGAAAGGACTCCATTTATGCCCACACTCTTTGTTGTTGCCACACCAATAGGTAATCTTTCAGATATATCTCCGCGCGCTTTGGAAACACTCCAGAACGTTTCGCTCATTGCCGCTGAGGATACTTCTCACACAATAAAGCTTTTGAATCATTTTGAAATAAAAACTCATATGATATCGTATCACAAATACAACGAATCAGAGCGAGCATCTTCCATAATTTCAAAAATGCTTGACGAGGATATAGACGTTGCCATCGTGACCGATGCGGGCACTCCCTGCATTTCAGACCCGGGATATGACCTTATTGCAGCCGCACGAGAAAACGGCATAAACGTAATCGGCGTGCCGGGAGCATGCGCCGCCGTTACTGCACTCAGCATCTCGGGCTTTCCCGTTGACAGGTTTGCATTCTACGGCTTCCTCGAAAGAGATAAAAAAGAAAGTCTTGCCCAGTTAAAGAGGATCGAAGCAAACGAGGTCGAAAATATAATCATTTACGAGTCCCCATTCAGAATTATCGACACATTGCAATCCATCAACGATGCACTCGATTGTAAGGTATGCATCTGCAACGACCTCACAAAGCTTCACGAATCCACATACTCCGCACATATAAGCGAAGCTCTTGAATATATGAAGTCAAATGCAAACGCCGAAAAAGGCGAATACGTTATCATCATCCACAAGGAAAGCTTACCGCAATCAGAATCCAAATCAAATGCAGTTGAAGTTTGCCCCGAGGCTTTGATAGTAAATGAAATGATAACAAACGGCATTACAGCAAAGGACGCCGTTGCAAAGCTCAAAAAAGAAACCACTTACTCAAAAAAGGAATTATTCGCAGCATCATTAAGATTAAAGGAGCTGTTTTGTGACGATGAGGATGATGAATAATGTTGTTTGAAGACCTTTTTGCCATTTCTCTCATCCCGGGCGTGGGCGATAAAACGTTAAAAAAAGCTTCGGAATTTATAACTGCTAATGCGCTTCTGAACGCAAGCGACGACGAGCTTGCAGACGTTTTCCCCACAAAAAAAGCCGCAGATATATTCTGCACGTCTTTTGACGATTTCAGAGCACTCGCAAAACAAAAACGACAACAGCTCATGCAAATGGGAGCTGTTATACTTCATAGAGATAACAGTAAATATCCGCAAAGGCTTTTGACCAATCCCGATCATCCCGTGTTTTTGTATTGCTTGGGCGATCCTGAAATGCTCAACAATAGAGCATCAGCCGCAATATCAGGTCCAAGAAAGCCCTCGCAAGCAGGCATTGAAAATGCAAAGAGAACTGCCATAAGCCTTAATTCTCACGGAATAACCGTTATTTCGGGGCTTGCCACAGGGATCGACACCGCCGCACACTCCGCATGCCTTGAAAGTGGTAACACCATTGCAGTATTGCCGTTTTTAACGCCCGTATACCCACCGCAAAACGAAGCTCTTTGCAATAAAATAATAGAGAAAAACGGATGCGTTATTGCACCTTCAATAGAGCAATTCAATATTAAATTCCAGCTTTTGCACAGAGATAAGGTCATTATCGGTATGAGTGACTCACTCTACGTGCCCGATGCTTTTGCAAGTGACAGTGGCACAGCTTATACCGTTAATTACGCGCTCAACCACTCAAAAGCGGTCTATCTTTACAAAAACGGCAGATATACAAAGGCAACAAATAGTTGAACCCTATTCACAATCAGAGGTAATTCCTTGACATTCAAACATAAAAAGTATATAATATTAAAAAGCACACAAAGGAGATAAATATGAGAGATTGGAAAGAAATTACCGGTGACGAATACAATTGGAGAGTCACAAAAGAGCCCGAAAGACCGTATATTCACGACTATACCAAGGCAATTACATACAAGATATATATGGCTGAGCCAAATGTTGAGCATACCGCTTCAAAAGTCATATTTAATTACGAGGACGCACTAAAGATCATAAAAGAAATGGATGCTATATCATTAGGTGCACCTAAAATAGCTTATCTTGTTGGTTGGCAATACCTCGGTCATGACAGCAAGTATCCTGCATGGCATGAATTCAACGAAGCCTTAAAGCGCGATTGCGATGCTTGCGCTAAGGATAGCTATATGTGGCTTTATGAGGAAGCTAAGAAGTATAATACAACGCTTTCTGTGCATATCAATATGTTTGACGCTTACGAAAACAGCCCCCTTTGGCAAACTTACGTTGATAACGGTCTTATTGCCACCCTCGAAGACGGCACACTTATGAAAGTGGGTATATGGAACGGTCAGCAGGCTTATCCTGTCAGCTATCCAATGGAATGGAGGTCAGGCTTTGCTAAGAAAAGGATTGACGAATTATGCGAGCTTCTCCCCTTACGCCAAGCGGGCACGGTACATATAGATGCACTTCATTGCAAGGAAGACCTTGGACATGGCTATACGATCGACGATGCACGTGCATCACGCAGACAAATATTGAGATATTGGCGCGACTTGGGCGTGGACGTAACAAGCGAATTCCTATATTACGATACGCCAAGCTGGGCGCCCAGAAAAGAGTCTACGGTAGGGCTTTTACCGTTATGTTATCATTTTTCGCAAAATCTTGAGGACTATATTTCACGTCCCGCAAGCCTTGTTTGCGGCGGTAATACAACTTACAGATTCAAGGAAGGACTCACCGAAAGATTTGACGTTCTTTTTGGATGCCAAGGTGACTACGAGCCCATGTTTAACTGTACCAATCGCAAAGAGGTGGTGTTCAACGCATTCTGTAATACAAATCTCAGATTCTTCTACCTTAACTCATTAAACAGACTTTCGGTAAGTATTACAGACGATGCTATTACAGCTTATTTCTCGGATAACGTCACAACAGAGTTGTACTCTCACACAATGACAAGAAACTCAGCTGTAATGCAAAATGGTAACGATATGCTCATTCCTACCGAATGGTATCAAAAGGGTACTGCAGTTGCTTACTCCGCAAACGGCGGCGAATTTGAGTATGATATCAAAAGAATACTCGATACCGATGCTCAAAGCGTTGAAGTACGCAAATATTCTGAATGCGGCTTGAGTGACGAAGTATCTGTTATTGAAGTTGTTGACGGTAAGATACGCTTTAAGCTTGACAAAGCATCCGCAATCCTTATAAAAACTATATGATTTTTACGACGGAGTATAAATACTCCGTCGTTTTTATACTAATTCAGCGCAAAATACTAATTTTTCTTGACAATTCGAAATATCTGTGATAAAATTAATTAGTTATAATATTTGAAAGGGTCTAAGGATGACAAGGTTTGTTAAGTTATTCACGCTTATACTTTCTATCACACTTGCGTTTGTATTCGTTTTGTCAAACGCGAGCTATTGGATTTTCAATACAGTAAGCGCAAACATATTCAGTCATTCCGACGCCACATTTGACGGCGAGCTTAAAGTAACCGTTTCAACCGAGGATTACGGCAAAGTTACCATTCCTTATGATTTCAGCGGTCAAATTAAAAATATAGCACAAAGAACAATGAGCTTTTCAATCGCCTCCGAATCTTATGTTGACGGCATAACGTCCTACGATAACGTGTATTATACTAAAGGAAATACCTATATATCATCAAATATATGGCTTGAAGGGGTTGACGTCTTTACTGAAAAGATCAGGTTATTGCCTGTTGATACTACTTTATTGTCCAAAACTCACGAACTTGAAGGCGCCGAGGATCTGCTGTTGACCAGATTTGATTATTATTCAAACATTGTTGATTACAAAAAAGGCTCATTCAAAGTAAACGTAACAGCTCAAAGCCTTACAGATTCTGTGATGAAATTTGCACTTGACCGCGTTAACAATAGCAACCTTACCGCTACCGAAAAAGCAGTGAAGACGCAAAAATATAAAAATCTTTTGGATAATTACCATCTTGATGACGTTGATATTGCTTATAAGCCCGTTGATCATAACACAATTTACGTTGAGCTGAAAGCTTCGGTAACAGTAAAAGAAAGCTTTGATTTTCCCTGTGACAGAGTATACGACGTTATACTCAAGGTGAACGTTTCATCCGATGAGATAGACAGCATTGCCCTCCCCTTAGATCTATCGTCATATAAGTTAAAATCGCAATTATATCCCAACTGATCTGAATTCACCAGTATCGTTATATAAACCTTGGTCAGCTCATAGATTCAGTAATAATACAAGAGAGAGTAACTCGGCTAAATTTTGCCGTGAAGCTCTCTCTTTTTTGCTTTCGGTATGCAATATAATGCTTTATTCCGTTTTTGAATACTGATACGTGCTGTTTCTCATGGTTACTCTGTAAATACCGCTATGAGCATATGCACGTTTTTTTAATATATCCTTCGCTGTTTTGGCATCGTTGATCGAAAATCTTACGCTTAGCCCGCATCCCAATGAGAGCTCCTTGGGAGTTGGCAGAACTTGTGAGCGGACCGCCTCCTTTGCTAGGTCATCCTTAAACGACAATGCATGTTGACGAGATTTGAACGCCACAAGTAAAAAATTGCTTTCGGGAAGATTGAGTATCGTTTATATCACCTCCTTCAATATGAATAAATTATAACCTGTCACAGTATATTTTATTAATATTGTTGTTGATACGGAGGAATTCAATGTTTTATTTTGATAATGCTGCAACTTCATGGCCAAAGCCTGCAACGGTAATCAACGAGGCGGTGAATTGCATAGTAAAGCACGGTGCTAACCCAAACAGGTCAGGGCATACAATGGCGCACGAAGCCGGACAAAAAATACTCAATACCAGAAAACGGCTCTGCTTCCTTTTTAATACGGATGATCCGTTTGAATATATTTTTACACACAATACTACCTACGCCCTTAATTTTGCAATTAAAGGTGTATTAAAGTCAGGAATGCACGCGATTGCAACGTCGCTGGAGCATAATTCAGTTTTAAGACCTTTGTTTACGCTCAAGGATCAAGGTGTAAGCGTAGATATTGTTAATTGTGACAGACAAGGTATGATTTCACCAAAACAGTTTGAAGCTGCAATAAAGTCCAATACGCGCCTTGTTGTTATCACACATTGCTCAAACGTGTTGGGCACAATTCAACCGATCGAGGAGCTGTGCCAGATTGCACACAAGCACTCTGCTCTGGTTTTGATTGATGCAGCGCAGAGTGCAGGATGCATTCCGCTCGACATAAAGAATACCGATGCCGATATGGTGGCAATGCCCGCACACAAAAGCCTTTACGGGTTACAAGGTAACGGCGTATTGTACGTCAAAAAGGGTACGCCGATAACTCCATTGATTCAGGGTGGTACGGGTAGCGAAAGTAAAATTCTTACTCAGCCGGATATAATGCCGGACATGCTCGAAGCCGGTACACAGAATTTTCCCGGAATTGCTGCATTGGGTGAAGCAATAAGATTCATTCAGTCGGTCGGAATCAATAAAATACGAAACCACGAGGTCGCTCTCGCTAAGTATTTCAGAGATGGACTTTCTAAAATTGATAGTGTTAAGACGTATGGCAGAAGCGATATCGAAACGAGTTCCGGTATTGTAACTTTCAATATTGACAATAAGGATCCATCTACCGTAGAATCAATTCTTGATAAGAAGTATTCAATAGCTGTCAGAAGTGGCTTGCATTGTGCACCACTTGCTCATATGTCGATCGGTACTTACGAAACAGGTGCTGTAAGATTTTCATTCGGATATTATAACGACGAAAAGCAAATAGAATACGCCATAAGGGCGATCAGAGAAATAGCTTCAGGTAAATAAAAAAGGCGGGAGAGGGGACACCTACCTAAAAGCAGGTTTTACCTCCCAAAAAAGAAAAAAGGAGTACGGACGATTTGTTCGTACTCCTTTTCGCTCGCCTTGCCCTGCAAGGTATAGTGTGTTACGCCTTTTCGATTTACTATCGGGTGGTAATATAAGTGAAATGTTTTGCTATCGCAAAACGTGAAATAATATGCTGTCGCATATTGTGAAATATCTCGCCTTGCTCGATGTGAAATGAAATTTGCCCACGTTCGCGAAGCGAACATTTCACATTTGCGAAGCAAATATT
>SVGF01000065.1 GCA_015056475.1 Clostridiales bacterium | reverse complement strand
TTAGCGCAAACGTGCATATTACCTCTGCCTCTTCCACCCATTCCCAAGAATCCTAATCTTATTTTATCCATAAACAGTTTTTCTCCAAATTAAGGTCAAAATAAATAACCGTTACGTATTATTTGACCTAAATATCGATTACGTAGAATCATCAACATAATTTTAACCTAAATCAATCTTAAATTCTATGGATTTTTTTATCATATTACTGTGTTTTTTTGAACTACTATGGACATTTTCCTCTTTTTGTGTTATACTATAGATGAATGGAGGTGTATTAAATGTTTGGAAATACCAACCCTGACTGGAATTATCTTTTAATGAACCCTACAGAAGAACAAATGACCGGACTGTCCGACGTCGGATACGAAAATCACCGCTCAATAAAGCCAATAAAAGTATTCCATTACAAGCCCAACCAGACCTTGCACATAGTTTTGAGTGGAAAAGGCACGTATCAAATAGAAGATAAAACGTTTTACCCTCAGAAAGGTGATATTTTTTACACTCCTGCAAACGTTTCGTTGCGATACTTTACTGACAGCGAAGACCCGTGGGAATACGTTTGGTTTTCTATGACGGGCGATAATCTCTCAAAATACGTTTATCTTCTGAGTCTTGACAAGGACTCCCCTTGCAGAAATCTGAATGACTTAAACAAAGTCAAGGATATTCTCTCAAACGCATTCCGCAAAACCTCGCTTGACCCAACGCAAAAGGTTTTTCACTTTACGTCTGCATTTATGGAAATAATTGCATGTGAAGGAAAATGCATAACCTCTCACACAGACCAGAAGTTAACGTACGTACAGACCGTAAAAGATCTCATAAACAAGAATTACGCCTCGCCCGCCTTTACCATAGACGCGCTTTGCAGTATGATGCACCTGAGCCACTCCTACGTTTGCAGAATTTTCAGCAATATAGAGGATTGCACGGTTGCAAGCTATATGGAAAGCGTAAGGCTCGCTCACGCCGCAGATCTGCTTGCAAATACAAATCATAACGTCAGCAGGATTGCCGCAATGGTCGGCTATAACGATCCTCTGCACTTTATGAAGCGTTTCAAGCTCAAATACGGTATAACGGCACTCAATTACAGACGACACAAATTCCTTGAATCAAAGTGACCCGCACACATTCACAAACCGCTCGAATATTTTTCTGCAGCCCAAGCTTTTATCAAAGCTTTTTTCGGGATGAAACTGCACACCAATGCATTTTTTATCCTTGCTTTCAATAGCTTCAACTATTCCGTCGTCACTTAATGCAACAACGTCAAAGCCATCTGCAATTTTTCTGCACGCCTGGTGATGGTATGTATTTACAGTTGCACAAGTATCACCAAAGCACTCATAAAGCACACTGTCACTCTTTATGGTTACGGTGTGCTCTCTGTTTCTATGGTTTTTTACATCCGGATACAGCGTTCCGCCAAGCGCAACGTTTATCACCTGACACCCCCTGCATATTCCCAGAATGTTTTTTCCTTTATTGTATGCATATCTCACAGCCTCTATCTCAAACGCATCCCTTGTATCGTCAACCTCATTGTCATATTGCTCGCTTTCACCATAAACAGTTGCCCTTACGTCACCGCCGCCTGCAAACAGCACACCGTCAGCAATATCAATGTAGTCACTTACGTTATTATATCTGCAGTCCGATATTATCGGTATTGCTCCGCACTCTATCAAAGCTTTTGTGTATTGTTCTCTCACTCCGATCCTGTTGTCATATTCATATCCGCATACCAAAATGATAGTTTTTTTCATATTTCCTCCAAATTTTTATTGACTTTTTTTATTCATTCTATTATAATCATATTATAAAACAAAAATGAACAGGAATCAATCCCATGCAGGACAAAAATATTTTTAAGCAAGAGCTTGACTCTTTTTTTGCAGAAAAACTGCTCAGCAACAAAACACCGGTATTCGGAGAAGGCAACGTAAACTCTAAAATCGTTTTTATAGGCGAAGCCCCCGGTGGTGATGAGGAAAAGCAAGGCAGACCCTTTGTGGGTAAGGCAGGCAAAAATTTAAGCGAGTTTCTTGATGAGATCAACGTTGACCGCAGCGCAATATACATAACAAACGCTGTCAAGTTCCGTCCCACAAAAGAAAACCCCACAACTCACAGGCTTTCAAACAGGACTCCCACCACACAAGAGATACTTCAATTCAGAGAATGGCTCATCAAAGAGCTGGAGCTGATATCTCCCGCATTGGTCGTTACTCTCGGGAACACACCTCTCTTTTCTCTCACAAATGACACTTCCATAAAAATAACATCCGTCCACGGTGAGATATTTGAGCACGAGCTTACCCCAACAACAAGCTTTAAGCTTATGCCATTCTATCACCCTGCGGCTGTCATCTACCGCAGAGAGCTTGTTGAAACGTACCGAGAAGATATGAAGAAATTCAAAGCAATAGCGTCAGAGCTTTTTTGACGATACTTATTGCCAAAATATAAACGGAGGAAACCAATATGTACCAAAAAACCGTAAGAATCAACGGAATACCCGTTACTGATCACGTAATCGTTATTCCCGCACAGCCATCAAAGACCTTACAGTATGCTGCTGAAGAATTAAAAGAGCATCTCGACAAGGCATTTGAAATGGATTTCAGCGTCATTACCGACGATGCACCGCAAAATCCCGCAGAGATACTGATCGGCTCAACCAACAGATACTCCGCCCCCAACGATATGGGCATAGAGGAATACGAAATTTTTGCCGATAAAGGCTTTCTCTCGCTCTGTGGCGGCGGCGAAAGAGGCACACTCTACGCTGTATACGCTTATCTTGAGGAATACATCGGTTGGCGTTGGTATGCAGCTGACACAACAGTAAGAAGACCCGAAGCCGTAAAGGATATCTACAGCGGTGAAAAGCTCCGCAACAAGCCCTTCCTTGAGCACAGAGAGGTTTTGTTCTGGGACCCCTGCCATGATCCCATATTCAAGGTAAGATCAAGATTGAACGCAAGCCTCCCCGATGCTTTTGCAGAAAAGACGGGTGGCACAATGGCTTACTGCGCATTTGTTCACACTCTTGACAGGCTCATTCCCCACGAGGTCTATTTTAAGGATCACCCCGAATACTACGCACTCACAAAGGACGGCAGAAAAACAACTCAACCGTGTCTTTCCAATCCCGACGTTCTTGAGATTGTCACAAAGAACGCACTTGAATTGCTCAAAAAGAGCAACAAAACGTTCATTTCAATTTCTCAGAATGACAACTGCACCTATTGCGAATGCCCCGAATGTAAAAAAACAGACGAAGAAGAAGGCTCACCTGCAGGCACTCTGCTCCGCTTTGTAAATAAGGTTGCCGATGCCATCGCAAAGGAATACCCCGACGTCAGAGTGGACACTCTCGCTTATCAGTACACAAGAGCACTCCCCAAGATCACCCGTCCCGCGCCAAACGTTACTATCCGCCTTTGCTCCATCGAATGCTGCTTCCGTCATCCCTTTGACGATACAAGCGTTCAGGAAAATGCAAAATTCTGCACGGATATCAAGAATTGGAGCTCAATTTGTGACAAGCTCTACATCTGGGACTACTGCACGAACTTCAAGCATTACTGCATGCCGCAACCCAATTATGACGTTTTAAGAAGGAATATGAAATTCTTTGCTGACCACAACGTAAAGGGTATGCTTTCTCAAGGTAATTACAACGGCAAGGGCGCGGACCTCAACGAGCTTAAGGTTTACCTTTTGAGTAAATTGCAATGGAATCCCTATATGTCCGAGGCTGAATACAGATACCATATGCAGGACTTCCTTGAGGGCTATTACGGTGACGGTTGGAGATATATCAAGGAATATATCGACGTCTTGCTTGACGATACTTACGGTATCAATTTCGGATGCTTCGTTGACCAGGATCAGCTCATAAAATTCTTGCCCCATGCTGACGACGTACTTGAAGCGTTTAAAAAGGCTCGCGAAATGGCTAAGACAGATTGGCAAAAGGATCACGTTACAATGTCATCCTTGTCCGTACTCAACGCTAAGATAAGCATTCTTTACAATAAGTACAAGGATACCGACAAAGAAAAGCTCGATGAGATTATCCAGCTCAAGAGAAAATACCTTGAGTGCTTCTTTAAGTTCGGCTTGCAGGCAAGCGAATGGCGCAAAACAGCCGCAACCATTGACGAAGAACTCCAAATAGAAAGAATGTAACGAGGCTATTATGACCAATAACCCAATAAGAATTTGCGGTGTCCCGATAACGGGATACCGCATTGTGATACCGCAAAACGTATCCCCTTGCATACAATATTGCGCCGAGGAGCTTCAAAAATACTTGGGCCTCGCTTACGGTGCTCAGTTTTCGATATGTGATGACAGCACGCCAACAGCCGATCACGAGATAGCTATTTCCAAAACCGCACGCGGTGATGCGCTTTCACCGCTCGACGAGGAAGAATATGAGATATCCGTATCAAACGGTCTTGTTAAGATAATCGGCGGTAGCAACAGAGGCACGCTCTACGGAATATACGGCTTTCTTGAAAGATTCATCGGCTGGCGCTGGTTTTCACTTGACACCGAGGTATTAAGGCAGCCCCACATGTCAGAATTGTATGACGGTGACGTTTACCGCAAAAAGCCCTATTACGAATACAGAAACTGTATGTTCTACGAGGCAAATCAGTTCCCTGTTTTTAAGGCTAAGTTAGGCTTTAACGCAAGTATAAACAAGAAATACTCAGAAATGCTCGGCGGCGGTTTGGAATACACCGGCTTTGTGCACACGTTCAATGCGCTCTGTCCCCCAAAAACGTATTTTGAGGAGCATCCCGAATACTTCTCATTGGTGGACGGCAAACGTCAACCTACACAGCTTTGTCTTACCAATCCTGAGGTCCTGCAGATAGTCATAAATAATGCACTTGAGAAATTAAGAACAAACAAAAATGCTTTTATCTCAATCTCTCAAAACGACAACACAGACTACTGCCAATGCCCCGCTTGTAAAGCCATCGATGAAGAAGAAGGCTCACCTTCGGGCACGTTGCTCAGATTCGTAAACAAGGTTGCCGAAGCCATCGAAAAGGAATTCCCCGACGTAAAGGTCGATACTCTCGCATACACTTATACGAGAAAGCTTCCAAAGCTCACCCGTCCTCGTCACAACGTTGTTATAAGGCTCTGCTCCATCGAGTGTTGCTTCCGCCATCCGCTAACGGATACAACCTGTTCTGACAACCTTGGTTTCTGCAATGATATAAACGATTGGAGCTCGATCTGCGATAAGCTATATATCTGGGATTACTGCACTAACTTTGCGCATTACTCACTGCCGTTCCCAAATTACGGAGTTTTGCGTCAAAATAACGAATTTTACGCAAAGCATAACGTTGCGGGAATGCTCTCTCAGGGCAATTACAACCGTCGCGGTGCGGATATGAACGAATTCAAAACGTATCTTTTCTCAAAGCTCTACAAGGATCCATTCATGAGTGCCGAGGAATACGAATACCACGTTTGCGACTTCCTCGAAGGCTACTATGGCAAGGGCTGGGAAAATATCCGCAAGTACATCGACATACTTTTGGAGGAATCTCGCAATCAACATTATGACTGTTATTTTGATGCCGAGGATAATTATCATTCTCTGTATAAGCGCATTGATGAGATATATTCTCTTTTTGATAATGCACTTGCACTTGCCGACGAAAAGCAAGCTGACCACATCAAAACAACAAGATTATCAGTCACAAACGTTGAATTATCCGTCGCAAAGAATATCGCCGAAAAAAACGGCGAAGAGCTGTCCCCCGAGTACTTGGCAAAAAAGCGCAAATACTTTGAGGATTGCAAGAAATACGGCGTACATCTCAGTGAGCACTTCAACTATGCCGACGATATCGAAGAAGCAATGAATTTCTACAAGATCTGACAATCGTTAATACACTATATTCACCCCCGACAGAGCTCTATCTTTCTGTTGGGGGTTTTTAGTTCTTCCCATCAGGCAGTAATTATTCATCCCCCAGCCCAATCATTTGCAAACTTCTATAATTTTGAATATTTTGTAGTTTTATGTTGACAAAAACAAAAAACAGTAGTATAATATGAACAATCATTCATATGAAAGGATGTTCATATATATGTGTATAGACGACATTATCGAAACCGATTGCACCAATCATGACCTTAATCCGGAGATCCCCGCTTACGTATCACAAAAAATGCCCTCCGAGGAGCAAATGTATAAGCTTGCCGAGCTTTTCAAGCTTTTTGGTGATTCCACAAGAGTAAGAATCCTGTGCGCGCTCTGTGAAAAAGATCTCTGCGTTTGCCAGATAGCGGACACACTCTCAATGACTCAAAGTGCAATATCCCATCAGCTTAAGATCCTTAAGCAGGGATATCTTGTAAAATCGCATCGCGAGGGTAAATCAATAATATATTCTCTTGCGGACGATCACGTGCGCACTATCATAAATCAAGGTATAGATCACGTAAATGAATAAGGAGAAATAATATGACAACAGCATTCAAAGTAAAGAATATCGACTGCGCTAATTGCGCTAAAAAATTAGAAATAGCAGTATCAAAGATCGACGGTGTAAAAAAAGCAAACCTTGTTTTTATGCTCTCAAAGCTCATTGTTGAGTCCGACATTGCCCCCGACGATCTTCTGACGCTCATCAAGTCATGTGCAAAGCGCACTTTACCCGCTTGCACGGTAGAAAGGATATAACGTGAACGCAAACATAAAGTCAAAGCTGATACGATCTGCAATACATATGGCGGTGTTCATTGTTGTGCTTGCAACAGATAAGCTTTTGCTGCCCACAGGCGTTCATTTTCTTGTCAGAGCCGCTCTTTACCTTATTCCCTACGCTTTAGTGGCTTTCAAGGTAGTAAAAAACACAATTATAAACGCTATAAACAAAAACTTCTTCAACGAAGAAATGCTCATGACAATAGCCGGCATTGGCGCGTTTGCTGTGGGCGAATTCCCCGAAGCAATAATGATAATGTTCTTCTACGAGGTCGGCGAAGCCTTTCAGGATCACGCAGTTGAAACTTCAAGGGATTCAATAGCTGAGCTTTTATCCCTTGCGCCCGAAACGGCAAACGTTATCCGCAACGGCGAAATAATTGCGGTTGATTCCTGTAACGTAGATATCGGTGAATCCATACTCGTAAGGGTCGGCGAAAAAGTCCCGCTTGACGGCGTAATAATCGAAGGCTCGTCCGATTTCGATACAGCCGCAATTTCGGGAGAATCAATGCCCCGCTTTATTGAAGTCGGTCAGGAGGTCTTAAGCCCGTCAGTCAACCTCACAAATGCCGTAACCGTCAAGGTCAGCAAAAAATTTGAGGATTCGACTGCCACTATTATAGCCACGACTGTAGAAAACGCCATTGCCGAAAAGCCCAAAGTAGATAAATTCATCACCCGCTTTGCAAAGTATTACACTCCCATAGTATGTATTTCTGCACTTTTGATAGCAGTGTTCGGTCCGCTTGTTTCAAACGGCACCTATCCCGAATGGATACACCGCGCGCTCATGCTCCTCGTTATATCATGCCCGTGCGCTCTGGTAGTGTCCGTGCCGCTCGGATTCTTTATAAGCATAGGTACAGCCGCAAAAAACGGCGTTCTTGTAAAGGGCTGTAATACAATAGAAGTGATGAAAGATTCTCAAATTGCCGTTTTTGACAAAACAGGAACCATCACATCCGGCGACTTCAGCGTAACAAGAGTATTCTGTTCAACAAACGATACCGATCATATGCTCTCTCTTGTAGGCTCTGTTGAGGAGTATTCCGCACACCCGATCGCCAAAGCAATATGCACGTATCTGAATAACACACAAAAGGTAGAGCTTTCAGACGTAGTTGAGCATAGCGGCAAGGGCATGACAGCATTCTATAACGGCAAATTACTGGCAGTCGGTAATTCCGCACTTCTTAGCGAAAACGGCGTTACAATTGCAGATCATCCGTTTGAAGGTACAGCTATCCACGTAAGCCTCGACTCAAAATATCTGGGCTATGTTGTCGTCAGCGACGTGATAAAGCCAAGCGCAAAAGAAATGATATCACAGCTCAGGGAGTTGTCCATAACCCAAACGTATATGCTTACGGGTGACAACGAGATAAATGCCCTCACTGTTGCAGAAAGTGTAGGCATAACCAACGTAAAGTCCGGACTTTTACCTTCACAAAAGCACTCTGCATTAAAAACGATCTTGCGCTCAAAGCAAAAGAACGAAAAGCTCATTTATTTAGGTGACGGAATCAACGATGCCGAATGTCTCACGTCTGCAGACGTAGGTATAGCCATGGGCAAAAAAGGTACTGACCTTGCAATAAGCGTTTCTGATGCTGTAATTATGGACGACGATATCTCAAAGCTCCCATTCCTTGTAAAGCTTTCTCAGCGCACAATGAACATTATGAGCGCAAACATAATATTCGTTTTAACAGTCAAGATCGCCGTGTTCATTCTCAGCATACTCGGTATCTCAAGCATGTGGTTTGCTATCTTTGCCGACGTTGGTACACTCATCATCGCAATACTCAACACGTTCAGAATCAGGAATATTTATTAAACATTTTTAAATATTCATTAAAATACCTATTGACAAATAGCTTCTTCGGTGTTATAATACGCACATAAAGTGTTGAAGGGAAACAAGTAGGTCTTGGTCAGGCTTTCAGAGAGCTGTCGGTCGGTGCGAGTCAGCAGTAATACCATTTCCGAATACATTCCACTAGCTCCGTACCAAAATCATTTTGAGAGTAGGCTACGGCGGGTGCACCCGTTACAGTGATAAGACATCGCGAAAGTTGTGTCTGAAGGCTGCTTTTGGCAGTAAATAGAGGTGGTACCACGGTTTTGTAACGAATCGTCCTCTGCAATAGTTTGCAGGGGGCGTTATTTTTTTGCCATCCGTTACCCCTGCGGAATTGGAGGTATAAAAATATGGCAATTAAAATTATTCTTTTGGTAGTGTTTTTTGCACTCATGATCGCAGTAGGCATCAGCTGCAGAAAACACAGTGTTGACGTAAACGGCTTTGTCCTCGGCGGCAGAAGCGTAGGTCCGTGGCTCACGGCATTTGCATTCGGCACGTCCTACTTCTCTGCAGTTATTTTCGTAGGCTACGCAGGCCAGTTCGGCTGGAATTTCGGCATTGCATCCACATGGATAGGTCTTGGTAACGCCTTCATCGGCTCTTTGCTTGCATGGTCAGTCCTCGGCAGACGCACAAGGATCATGACACAGCATATCGGCTCAAAAACAATGCCCGATTTCTTCGGCATCCGCTACGGTTCAAAATCACTCAAGATCGCAGCATCCGTCATCACGTTCATATTCCTTGTTCCCTACACAGCATCATTGTTCAACGGTCTTTCAAGGCTTTTTGAAATGGCATTCAATATCGACTATGCATACTGCGTTATAGTTATGGCAGTCCTCACAGCTATCTACGTAATCGTCGGCGGCTATATGGCTACAGCTATTAACGATTTTATTCAGGGTATCATAATGCTTTTTGGTATCGTTGTTGTAATTGCCGCAGTTCTTTCACAAAACGGCGGATTTATGGAATCCATTCACAAGCTTTCCGAGATTCCCAACGAATACATGCCCGGTGTTTACACTTCATTCTTTGGACCTCAGCCTATCTACCTTTTGGTCGTAGTCCTTTTAACCTCTCTCGGTACTTGGGGTCTTCCCCAGATGGTCGGCAAATTCTACGCCATTAAGAGCGAAGCAGACATTTCCAAGGGTACTATAATCTCAACTGCTTTTGCATTGGTTGTTGCAGGCGGTTGCTACTTCCTCGGCGGCTTCGGCAGACTTTTTGCCACCGAGCAGCAGGTTGCCCAGCAGGGCTTTGACAGCATAATCCCCTCTATGCTTGCAAATCTTCCCGACATACTCATAGCAATAGTTCTTGTGCTTGTGCTTTCAGCCTCGATGTCAACTTTGTCATCCCTCGTTCTGACTTCAAGCTCAACCCTTACTCTTGACTTCATCCTTCCCATTGCCAAGAAGGAAGTCACAGACAAAAAGAAGATCAGCATAATGAGAGTATTCATTGCATTCTTCATCGTTGTATCCGCAGTTATTGCGATCGTACAGGCAAAATCAAAAGTAACGTTCATCGCTCAGCTCATGGGTGTATCCTGGGGCGCTTTGGCAGGTGCATTCCTCGCACCATTCCTCTATGGCTTGTACTCAAAGCGTGCAACAAAAGCAAGTGTTGCGGTAAGCTTTGTGCTCGGCTCGGGAATCATGATAGTTCAGCTCCTCATATCTCTGGGCGTGTTCACGGTATCGGGTCCAATACTCGGATTCATATTCAAGAATTCACTCTACTCCGGTGTGTTTGCAATGCTCATTAACCTTATTATCGTACCGTTGGTATCATTGCTCACAAAGAATAACCGTCCCGACAATGTTGACGAATTATTCTCCTGCTACGACAAAAAGGTTGAGGTTTCTGCTGTGACCGCTATCTCCAACAAAAAGTGATGGACTTATTACATACACCTATAAAAACGCAAAGGTTGACCATTCGCCTCGTTGAGCCCTCAGATTGGAAAGCCATGCAGCGTATATGGAATGCTATCAAAGATACCCCCTTCGCACAATACGACAGCCCGCACCCGACAGATGACGAAACGTTGATCGCAAAGATCACAGTCTGGGCAAATGCTAGCAAGGGCACGGACCATCTGTTTTGGATGGTATGCCTTAATAGCGAAGTGATCGGCTTCTTCTCATTTAACAAGCGCTTGCACGGATATGAGGTCGGATACGGCTTTCATCCCGAGCATCACGGCAAGGGCTATGCAGGTGAAAGCCTTCTTGCGTTGATCGGCTTGATGAAAAAAGCAGGCGTTACAGCACTTTACGCAGGCACAGCATTAAAAAACGCACCGTCCGTAAATCTTCTTACAAAGGCAGGCTTTAAGCTTATAAAAAAGGAATCAGTTTCGTTTTACAAGGATAAAAACGGCAACGACATATTCTTTGATGGCGGTATATTTAAGCTATATTTATAGTATCACAAGAGTTCAAAATTAAATTTTGAACTCTTTTTTATTGCAAAAATAAAACAAATATGTTATAATTAAATCAGATATATAACTTACAGAAAGGCAAAACGTATGAAAAAACTATCATTATTTTTGTTTTCAGTTACGTTACTGTTTGTAGGGTTGTTTTTATGCAGCTGCTCGCCGGCTACTACCCCTACTGTCACACCAACGTCAACACCGTCACCAACGCCCGAGGCTACCCCCGAGCCAACACCAGATCCGGCATTAAAGATAACCGATTTTACGGTAATCTACCCCGCCGGCAAGATTTTCCCTTCTGCACAACTTGTAGATGCAGCTTCAAAAATAACTTCATATATTGAAGACGAAACAGATGTAACTACGTATGCAGAAACGGACAAATCTTCAGAGTATGAATACGAAATACTCATCGGCACAACAACCCGAGCAGAAAGCTCATCCGTCTATAATGACGAGTTGAAGTATTATGACTATACCATTACTTCTATCGGCAAAAAGCTTGTAATTTGCGGTGGATCAGACGAAGCCGTGTCAAATGCAGTTGATCATTTCATAAACAATATGATCAAAGGTGATTTGACAGTTGACGGCTCAGGTCTTCAGCTCCTTGATATGTCATACGAGCACAAGACCGACTTCCCATACGAAAGCTTCTATATCGACGGCACGTATATAGGCAATTTCATGCTCTCATCAAACTGCGATGCGTCGATAAAGGATAATTTCATATCCAGGTTGTTGGAGATCACAGGTGAACAAATATCCGTAGGCTCATCCGAGCACCAGATAATTATAGGCGAGTCAACCGCAAGCGAATATACTCAGATAGTTAAGAATAAGCGTCCGGGTGATTATTTCGTTGCAGTTTCAAACGGAAAGCTCATCATTGACGGCGGAAATGCTTCCGACCTTAAAACAGCCATAAACTACTTCTTCAATACCTATTTCCCAAGCTCCGCAACAACGGGTCAAATAAATGAAGAAAACCACCTTATCCACTATCATCCCTACAGATACGACAGCGTTACGGTAAATGGTACAAATATCTCAGAATACACTGTAATGGTAAACATCTCCAAGGATTTGGACTATCCGATGAACCCAATATACGACTCCAACTCCACAATATTTGTTCAAGCATTTGCTGATAACGTAGCATATTGGACAGGTGTTACCCCAAAATTTTCGCCTTCATATCAATCCACAAAGCCTAACTCAATAGTATTTGAGGTTGGTAACTTCCCCGAGTGCAGCAAGCTCAATGACCGTGAATTCGTCGCAAGAGTCGAAAACGGCAATATAATCATATCCACACCGTCATACAACGGGCTCAAATCCGCAATAAGCGGCTTTGCAGACAGCGTTCTGGGTAGTGATAAAGTAGTTAACTTGACTGACGGAATGACGTTTGACGGCAAATTCCCCCATCCCGTTGACAGCATCACTCTGTGCGGAAAGGATATATCCGAATACGTTATCGTTACGAATTATGATCACTTGCTCACCGCGAACCTTCTTGCAAAACAGA
>SVGF01000064.1 GCA_015056475.1 Clostridiales bacterium | reverse complement strand
TGAGCCCACATCATTGATGCGAAGCATCACATCATTTGCGCGTTAGTGCAACCTCGTTCATTTGTGCCGAAGGAATGAGAAATGATGTTCTCGCTGCGCTCGAAATGATGTTGACCTTCGGTCAAATGATGTTGTGTCCTGCGGCACAAATGAAAAATCCTCGTTCCGAAGAACGAGGATTTTTGGTGCCGAAGACCGGACTTGAACCGGTACGATTTTAAGGTCCCGGGATTTTAAGTCCCGTGCGTCTGCCTATTCCGCCACTCCGGCGCTCAATACCTGTTTATTATAGCACAAAACGCGCAATATGTCAACTGTTTTTTGATGAACCTCACAAAATATTGTTGTCAGATCAGCACATAATTGCATAAAACAATGCTGAGCACTATTCCCGGTACTCCCAAAAACACACCCGACGACATAGTAACCACGTTTATCGGCAGGCTTACGCCAAACGAAAATATTGATAACACCAGCGCAACTGCAAGCATTATCACAGCCCGTATAATATAACGCACAAACGTTTTAATATGTATCACCCCTTTTGTAAATTGTATTAAAGATAGATATATTTTATTCCGGAGTTTCTACAAGTATCACGTCGTCACCTATCTTTTTTATCTGCTCCCACGAAACACTCACGTCGTTATCCGGCTTTGAAAGCAACGAAAACCTTGCGCCGGTCTGTGGCATTGTCACAGATACTATCCGTCCCGATCTTGTGTCGATATCAAGATCCATTATATTACCCAAGCGCTTTCCCGTCCTTACGTTAATTATCTCTTTTTGCTTTAATTCAGAAACCTTCATATCCTACCCCCTTTTTGTATATTATATGCAATATTTTATACTACTGATACATAGTATTTATTATTAAAAGACAAAGGAGCCAACATGATAAAAGAATTATTAAACAAGATCAAAGATCACATTACAAAGAGAAAAAACGTATACGTCAGCATCATATGTGCGCTATGCATTTCGGCATCGTGCATCATAACCTACAATGAATCGCTACCCACAATAAGTGACGAAAACGGCATCCCCGTTCCGATAATAATGTATCACAGCGTATTAAAAAGCCCCAAGAAGCAAACCAAATACATAGTCACGCCCACTCAGCTCGAAAACGACCTTTTGTGGCTAAAAAATAACGGCTACACAACGGTATTTATAAGCGATCTTATCGATTACGTTTACAATAACGTCAATCTGCCCGAAAAACCCGTTGTCATCACGTTTGACGACGGATATTACAACAATCTGACGTATCTCTACCCGTTATTGATAAAGTACGGTATGAAAGCTTCAATCTCGTTAGTAGGAAGCTACAGCGAGGAATTCAGCAAAACATTGGACCTCAACCCTGCATACGCACACTTAACGTGGGATAACGTCAAGCAAATGCAAGCATCCGGGCTTGTGGAATTTCTCAATCACTCATACGATATGCATTCAAACGACGTCCGTAAGGGCTCAAGCATAATTAAGGGCGAGGATATCAATAAATACAAGGCATTATTCACGAGTGACGTTATGAAGCTTCAGCAGATGCTTTCTGATAATTGCGCTATAACGCCAAATGCATATACTTATCCGTTCGGTCATATTTGCAACGAAGCCGAGGAAATCTTAAAGGAGCTTGGTTTTTTGGCAACTCTCTCCTGCTACGAAAAGGTCAACTATATTACAAAGGATCCAAACTGCCTGTATCAGCTCAGAAGATTCAACCGGTCAAGTAATCTATCTACCGAGGGCTTTATGAAAAAAATTATTGATTGATCAGTACCAATAACACTTTTGGTAACATAATCTGAGATCAAAGGAGGTGCAATATGCTGAGAATACTCATAGAAAAAGAAAAATCAAACGAGCAAGCAAAGATATTGGGATGCTTGTTAAAAGGTATTCCGCAAAAATTCTGTGCGTTATCAGAGGATGCAAATTGCATTCTGCTGAAGATAGGATTGCCCAAAAGTATCAGAATAAACCGCAGAAGAAGACTTATAAGGCTTATTAATACAGCAGTTGAAGAAACGGTAGAGTATATTCTCACACAAGTGACCGCAGACATTGCAGCAAAATGTGTAGCCAACGTAACAAAGCTGAACCCAAACGACCAAAAGGCAGTAGAAAAAGAAGCGGTATTGCAGATATGCAAAAGCAATCGTTCTGACGCCAAACGTCACGTTAAAGCATCGTGGTACAGCCGTATCAAGCGCAGAGTATTAAAAAATATGCTTGAATCCTCGGTTTTTGCCATAAGCGCATTTATAAGATTCAGAATCAACGATTACAAGGAATACGTCTGCAGAACTGTTGATCACATCAGCCAACTAAAAATGAATGAATTGAAGTATTTTGAATTCATAAGCTCATTGCAACACTTTGTAGAAAGCAGAGCCTGCGAAATAGACGAAGTAGTTATAACGGTCAACGACGACTCATACTCGCTTACCGATTCAAACGGTAATGCAATCGACGTTTCAAAATACAAAAATATGCTCGACAAGGATATAGACAAGGAGGATCTTTTGTTAAGCATATTATTGACCATGGCACCAAAAACAGTTACCTTAAATGCGGACGAAAGCTTTATGGACAGCGATTTCTTCGCCTCGCTTGTAAACATTTTCGGTTCAGGATTAAAAGCATCATACATCACAAAATGAAGGCACAACTCTTGCATTATGCATTTATCAGCTAAAATATGCATATTTTACACAAAATTTTGAAATTTTGCATTTTAGGTATTGCATTTTTAGAAAATTGTGATATAATATACATCGTTGAATAAAAATAAGTCGAAAGGTTATCCTTGAACGGATAAAACTTAAATAATGATAGAGCTTAATAATTTTTCCAAGCACATGACACCATCACTCACACTCGCGATAAACGCTAAGGCTAACAGTCTTAAAGCGCAGGGCTTGGACGTTGTTGCATTCGGTGCAGGTGAACCCGATTTTGACACACCCGATTTTATTAAAGAAGCAGCCATCGAAGCTTTACATAAAGGTTTAACTCGCTACACTCCCGCTTCAGGTACACAGGACCTCAAAGAAGCTGTTTGTGAAAAGCTCAAGAGAGATAATCACCTTGATTACAAGCCCTCTCAGATCATAATATCCAACGGTGCAAAGCATTCTCTTTACAACGCATTCAGAGTATTGCTCGAGCAGGGTGACGAGGTGATCATCCCCTCCCCCTTTTGGCTCAGCTATCCCGAAATGGTCGGCTTTGCAGGCGGCGTTTCGGTATTCGTTGAAACAAAGGATACCAATTTCAAAATGACCCCCGAAGCGTTCGAAGCTGCAATCACTCCCAGAACAAAAGCTGTTATCATAAACAGCCCCAGCAACCCCAACGGTGCCGTTTACACTTTGGATGAGCTTAAGGCAGTTGCTGACGTAGCACTCAAGCACAACCTCACTATCATTTCCGATGAGATCTACGAGGAGCTTATCTATGACGATACCGTTCATTACAGCATCGCCGAGATCTCCGAGGAAGTAAAGAATAATACCATCATCATCAACGGTATGTCAAAGGCTTTTGCAATGACAGGCTGGAGAATCGGTTACGCCGCTGCTCCCGAGCACGTTACAAAGGCTATGACAAGCTTCCAGTCGCACGCAGCATCCAACCCCAACTCCATTGCACAGTATGCAAGCGCAGTTGCTTTAAGACGCGAAAAAACGTTTATGGACGAAATGCGTGACGAATTCCAGGCAAGAAGAAACCTTATTGTCGACCTCATTAACGACGTTGACGGTCTTTCCTGCAAAAAGCCGGACGGCGCATTCTACGTTATGATGAACGTTTCAGGCATTTTCGGCAAAAAGTCCGACGATACTGTTATCGAAGGCTCACTTTCATTTGCCGATGCTCTCCTCGAAAAGGCTAACGTT
Source organism: Clostridiales bacterium (assembly GCA_015056475.1). GTDB lineage: Bacteria > Bacillota > Clostridia > HGM11327 > HGM11327 > SIG351. The sequence continues at coordinate 8,759 of SVGF01000064.1, read as the reverse complement.
GCAGTAGTTCCGGGTATTGCATTTGGCTGTGACGAATACGTAAGGCTCTCCTATGCAACGTCGCGTGAAAACATCACAAAGGGTCTTGAAAGGATCAAGGCATTCGTTGCTACACTTAAATAAGTAAGATAAATATACCAATATATCTTAAGAAAAATCCCTCGGATGAGTAATCTCATTCAAGGGATTTTTTGATTGGATCATTTTGCTGTAATTCTGAACGGAGATGAAGGCATTCCTATCGAATTATAGAGGAAAACCTCTCCCCAGCCCTTAAAGGCAAATCTCACCTCTTTCGGAACGATGCCGTTTGCCTTTACTCTGATAGTGTCACCATTTATTTCATATTCTCCAACGGACTCTGTACCGTCAACAGCTGCAACTATAAATTCCAGCTCCTTTGTTTGGTACAGACCGTCACCCGCATTTGCAAATCTCAGTACGGCTGTATCACCTTCAACAGTCATTTCTTTGCAATACGGTGGTCTGTATTCGCCGTCAAAACCGTATATCATTCCGAGAGCGTATTTTGCAAGTCGCTTACCGAGCACCTTTTTCTCTTTCGGGTGAACGTCGTGTTGACTACCTATATCTGCAGTCGTTACCATACCAACGTTTTTCAGCGTTTTGTAAACTATCAACTGCTGTTCTATCAAGTGCTCCCACGTAACGTGCGGCTCCACCTCAAGCGGCGCTACCTGCACAGTTATAAAAGGCAGATCCTTGTCATTCCAAAGCTCATACCAATCATTCAGCAACAATTCAAACAAATGCGCATATATAGGCGTTGTCGGGTCTTCGGTATTGCCCTCGCCCTGATACCATAAAACACCTCTTACCGTATACGGTGCAACCTTTGTAAGCGAATTCAGATAAAGATAGCTGTTATCGTTAAATACGTAATCCTTTTCAGCGTTGAATTTATATCCGCTGTTGATAAAAGCCTCGTCACTACCCAAAGCTTCCGGCGAGATCCACGACTGTACGTTTGATGCACCCTGAGCATTGCAAACAATTCCAACGGGTATTTTGAGAGTATTCGCCAATTCTATGGCAAAATGCGAAGCCGCCGCAGATATCGCGCCTGCATTCTTCTGACAAATGTCAAGCCAACGCATGTCCGTTGACGGGCTGTTTACCATGCTCCACGGTCTTTCGTACGTAAACATTCTTACGACCTGATCCGTACTATCAAGCTCTTGCGGCAAATTACCGAGCGTAAACGCCATATTGGATTGTCCGCTTGCAAGAAACACCTCGCCAAAATATACAGACTCAAGCTCTATTATCTCGCCGTCACCCTCAGCTTTAAGCGTATAAGGTCCGCCGGCTGAGTGGGGCTTCAATTTTGCTGTAAATTTTCCGTTAACGGATTCAGCCTTTACAACTTCCCCATCAATAGTTATCGTAACGTCGCTGTCGGATTCTCCCCATATATTGCATTCAGAATCTCTTAACAATACAACGTTATTACAAAACATCGGTGCTAATTTCATAAACCCACCTCATCAAATCGTAATTTTGAACGGTACTGCTGGCAAGCCGACAGATGAATACAAATGAACAAATTCATCCCACTTATAACCAAAGCTTACCTCTGTGGGAATTATGCCGTCAGCATGAACCCTCACAGTATCACCCGATATTTCATATTCAGCATCGTGTTGTGTGCCGTCCTGTGCCGTTACCTTAAAGCACAAAGGTTCTCTTTCATAAAGCCCATCAGCAACGTTATCAAATTTTAACGTTACAGTATCACCTTCAAGCTCGGCAATAACGCACATCGGAGGCTTATGAGTGATATCATCACCATATATCATACCCCTCGCATAAAGAGCAAGTCGCTTTCCTACCGTTATCTTATCCTTCGGATGGATATCTTGAAGCTCACCGCAATCGCCCGTTGTTATCATACCGATATTGTGTCCCTCAAGCATAGCCTTAGTCTGTTGATCTCTGATTACAGGCCAATATATAGCATCAGCCAATACCGGCAGCTGAACGGTAATAAAAGGTAGATCAGGATCATCCCAGAGCTTTCTGAAATCCTGTACCATGGTCAAGAATATACGTGAATAATTATCGCAAACGTTTTTTACGGCATCACTTTCACCCTGATACCAAAGCACACCCCTTATTGTGTAAGGCGCAATGATCTTTAACCAAAGGTTGTAGTGATAGCTGTTTTGATTGAACACCAGAGAGTATGCCCAATCTCCGCCCTTAGCCTCGTCAGTAAATGCATATTCGCCCTCAATGCTTTCGGGTGCTACCCACGAGCACACGCAGGATGCACCTTGATTGCAATTAAGAATACCAACTGGTACGTTGTACGTTTTACTGATGTCAACAGCAAAATGCGAAGCAGCCGCAGAAATACTTTCCTTATTCTCCATGCAAATATCTGCCCAGCGCATATCTGCAGGACGTCTGTCATATTCCCATTCTCTGTCGGGCGTAAATATTCTTACAATGTTTTCGCATTCATCAAGCTTTTGATTGGTATCAGCAATAGACAAATACATATTGGATTGACCACTTGCAAGATAAACGTCACCGTAATAAACGTCATTTATAGAGATGCAGTCTGTTTCGTTTTCAATTTTAAGCACGTATGGTCCGCCACAGATATGCTGAGGAATCTTTACAGAAAATGTGCCGTTTATTGCCTCCCCCTTAACGCAGATATCATCTATCGTAATTTTCACAGAGGAATCAGACTCACCCCAGATGGCTACTTCCCTATCCCTTTGCAATATCATACCGTCGCAGAACAAATAATTTAATTTTAACATTGTTTATACCTATTATTTAACGTTAATTCTGAACGGAGATGCAGGCAAGCCAACAGATGAATACAAATGTACCTCCGTAACGCAGTCAAAGCAGAATCTCACCTCTTTGGGCTTTTTGCCGTTTGCGTAAAGCTTTATTTTGTCGCCGTTGATCTCGTACCTTGCTTCATATTCACTTCCGTCCGCCATAATTAGTCTGAAAGTATGAGGCTCTGTTTCGTAAAGCCCGTCGCCTGCGTTTTCAAACGTCAGAATAACGTTCTCACCGTCAAAGTCCGCCCTTGAGCAAATTGCAGGCTTATAAACTATATCCTCACCAAATATCATGCCCCTTGCATAGATCGCAAGCCTTTGACCAACCGTTTTCTTATTCTTGGGATGAATATCGGGCCAGTCACCTACGTCACCAATCGTGATCATGCCTATATTGGGCTGAGTCTGCATTGCAATAAGCTGCTGCTCTCTCAAGTATTCCCACTGATATTCTTCGCGCTCAACAGTATGGTAAGTAAGCTGTACTGCAATGAAAGGAAGATCGTCGTCACCCCAAAGCTTTCTCCAATCCTTTACCATAAGGTCAAACATATATGCATACTTGTCCGCAATGCAAACGTCCGCATCGCTCTCGCCCTGATACCATATCACACCTCTTATCGTATACGGTGCTACGTGGACAGTTCTTTCGTTATACAAAAAGCTGCCGCCGTTAAACGGGAATATATCCGCATCCGGATGGAACTTTACGTCCGGAGCAAAAAGCGGATCAGCGGCTATCGTTTCAGGTGATATCCACGATCTTATGCAGGATGCACCCTGATTGCTCGACAAAATACCAACGGGCACGTTTTGTGAATTTGCAATATCAATAGCAAAGTGTGAAGCCGCCGCAGAAATACCGTTTGCATTCTCCACACAAATATTCACCCATTGCATATCCGTTTCGGGGCGCTTATCCCATTCCCAGCTTCTGTCGGGAGTAAAAATTCTTATGGGAAGCTCACATTCATCAAGCGGCTGCATTGCATCTCTAAGTGTCAAGCCCATATTGGACTGACCGCCCGCAAGAAAGACCTCTCCGTAATATACGTCGTTAATTTCAATAACGTCCGATCCGTTTTCTATCCTTACCACATAGGGTCCGCCCGCCTCGTGAGGTGGCAAAACAGCAGTAAATTTGCCGTCTTCCGCTTTTGCTGTAACCGTTGTACCGTCAACAGTCACCTTTACGTCAGCATCACTTTTACCCCAAAGCTTTACGTCCTTTTGCCTTTGAAGTATCATGTGGTCACAAAACAAAAAATTCAATTCAAGCATAGTAATACCTCTTTAGTAGTTTTTTATAAAATATATAACGTCATACGATTTTGAAAGCATCTCAAATGCCCCATTTACACGTTCAATCGGCTCAAAGCCGAGCTTTACAGCTATCTTCAGCATCGCTAAATTCTGAGAATGAGTTCTGAGCGTTATCGGGATACCAACGTTTTCAGCGCAGTATTTCGCATATGCGCTCAAAGCGTGGGTGCCAAAGCCCTTTCCCCTGTAATCTCTTTCGCATATCTGTACCGATATCTGAAGCTGTTTTGCGCGCTTCGAATCGGTGATCTCATGCTTTTGATCCGTAAAGTATGCACTTACAAAGCCAATATGCTTATTCTCGCGGTATATCTCAAGTCTTGGACGGAATGCATCACTTTGAGATACCGCCTCAACGTGGAATTCCATAAGCTCTCGGTATTCATCCTCATCCACCGTATCGATCGATACCCACGGAGTGTCAAGCAATATCCAATCGTTATCAACGTTCAACCATCTTATATCATCTTGAATATCAGCATACGAATAATCTCTCAAGCTGATACCGCCGTAATTCAATTCCATATCATCACCTCCCCACAATTATAAAACAATTCAAACTCAATGTCAAGTAATTTTTAATAATTGCTTGCAAAAAAATTATTACTGTGTTATAATGAACTAAATATGAATTTTATCTTAAATTTCTGTTAACTCAAATAATATTTTACAAATTTCACACGGAGAATTTATGACTATCAAAACAAAAGAGTTACCTTACGAGGTAGTAGCTGCCCTTCCAAGGCCAAAGCACAAAAAGCCTTTAAGGCAAAATCCCGCACTTAAGTATCTTATAAAGGTGCTCTCGATCCCCGCGATGATCAAAACTCACTTTGAGCTTAATGAGATCAATATGGAAAAGCTCGGCAAAAATGAGCCCGCGCTCATTTTGATGAATCATACCGCATTCATTGACATGAAGATAGCCTCAACCGTACTTTTCCCCAGAAGCTTTGGTATCGTCACCACTATTGACGGATTTATAGGACTTGGGCCTTTAATGAGGCTTTTGGGTTGCATTCCCACAAACAAATTTACGTTTGACCCTGTGCTCATAAAGGATATTATATACACCATCCGCGAGCTCAAAAGCAGTGTGCTCATGTACCCCGAAGCAAGCTATTCCTTTGACGGCACAGCAACTCCGCTTCCCGATAGTCTTGCAAAATTTATAAAGCTTCTCGGCGCACCCGTTGTTATGATAAAAACAAACGGCGCATTCCAAAGAGATCCGCTTTACAACGGTCTTCAGTTAAGAAAAACCAATATCAATGCCGATATGGAATACATTCTCTCCCCCGAGGATACAAAAAAACTGTCCGTAGCACAAATTCAGGATATTCTCAACGATAAATTCAGCTTTGACGCTTTCCAATATCAAAAGGATAACAACATCAAAGTAACCGAAAGCTTCAGAGCCGATCATCTTGAAAGAGTGCTCTACAAATGTCCGCATTGCAACAGCGAAAATACAACCATCGGCAAAGGAATTCATCTCACCTGCACAAGCTGCGGTAAAAAATACGAGCTTGATGAATACGGCTACATGAGAGCGCTTGACGGCGAAACTGTATTTGATCACGTTCCCGATTGGTATCGTTGGCAAAGAGAATGTGTTAAAAAGGAAATAGAAGACGGCATTTATTCCCTTGAATGCGAAGTTGATATCTATATGCTCGTAAACACAAAGTGTATGTATAAGGTTGGCGACGGACACCTCTCACACTCTATCAACGGCTTCCATCTTACAGGCTGCAACGGTAAATTGGATTACGTTCAGTCCGCCCAGAGCAATTACAGTCTGTACGCTGACTACAACTGGTACGAAAAGGGTGACGTTATTGCGTTCGGCAACCGTAACGAATACTTTTACTGCATACCTAAGGACAAAACCGTTTCCGTTGCAAAGGCAAGGCTCGCAACGGAAGAGATCTATAAAAAGATTAAAGATTCCAAGGAGAAATAATATGAAAGTAAGTGAATTAAACAAAGGAATCATTATCCCTAATAATTTTAATCGCGATAATATCGTGTGGATAAACATAAAAGATGCACCGTTTGCAATTTCAGGCATTTATTACGATGATGAGTTCAATCAATACGTAAGAATGCCTCACAGCGTTTCTTCCACGGTAAGTGAAGGCGTAAAATACCTCAGCAAGGAATCAAGCGGCGGCAGAGTAAGATTCAAAACCACGTCAAAATTTTTAGGCTTCCATGCAAAGCTTTCAGGCGGCTCTTTTGCCTCATTTGATATGTTCTGCAAAATACCGGGCTCGCAGTATTTTGACAAATACACCTATTGCAACACTTTTGCACCCTTGAGCTCAGTTAAGGATTCTATCACAGAAGGGTATATGACTGACGGTTGCCTTGAGGATTTCTGTATCAACTTCCCCTCAAAGAACGTTTTTGACGTTTTTATAGGTCTTGACGCAGATTCAGAGGTATTTGAGCCCACACCCTACAGAGTGCAAAAGCCCATAGTATTCTACGGATCATCCATCACACAGGGTGCAGGTTCAAGCAAGCCGGGTAATACCTATGAGGCTATAATCTCAAAGCATCTTGACGCTGAATACACAAACCTCGGCTTTGGCGGAAACGCAATGGGCGAGCAAGAAATGGCAAAATATATCGCAGGGCTTGATATGAGTGCATTTGTGCTTGATTACGACCACAACTCCCCCGATGCTCAGCATTTGTGGAATACTCACCTTGATTTTTACCGCACCGTAAGAAACGCACACCCCGATCTGCCCATTATCATCCTTACCGCACCAAACACAATGCCGTGGTACGATTGGTATCAGTCAAGGCGTGATGCTATTTATAACACATACAAGACAGCTATTGAAGAAGGCGACAAAAACGTTTATTATATTGACGGCTCATCATTCTTTGGTGACGTTGACAGAGATCTTTGCACCGTTGACACCTGCCACCCCACCGATCTTGGCTATTGGAGAATGGCGTTAAAGATCGAAGAAACGCTTGCGCCCATACTTGCGGATGCTGAATAATTGTAAACAAACTGTTAAAATCCCCACTTTGACTGATATTGTCGAAAAAAGTGGGGATTTTTATATTGACGAATCTTTGCAAATGTGTTAAAATAGAAGTAGTTTTATCATTCGTTAAATACGGAGGACTCAGTATGGCACCCAACGCAAACATTAAAGACAGTATAAAGGCGAGCGCCCTGGAATTGTTTAATCTTCCAGGTTATGAAGCAACAAGTATCCGCGATCTTTCCGCAAAAGCCAAGTGCTCTCTCCCCATGATGTACTACTATTACGAGAGCAAGGAAAAGCTCCTTCACGAGATAATTGCCGTAGACTTTATCGAGCTTATGAACGAAATATTTGCAAAGGCGTCAAAAGCTCCTCACGTTAAGGCTTTTGCTTCAACCTTCGTTCACGAGGTGATCAGTCTAACGAATGATAAAAAGAATATTTTGAGGATCGCATTGCGTTTGCACATGGGTTCACCAAAAAATGACGTCATTAATAAAGTTATCATCTCATACAAATTCACAAAAGAAACTGAATTAAAAAATCTGCTCTTGTCAACCTGGCGCACAGACAAAAACATTGAGGTAAAGACACATTTACTTATAACGTCAATTTACAACGCACTTATCTGCATTCTGCTAACAAACAGGCAATTCTCCGTTAAGCAGTTAGAAAACGACATTCAATTTCTTATCTGATAAGGAGTAAAGTATGAGTTCGATTGACGATATAATCAAAGTAACGGGAGTTTATTCCGCTGCCGTATATGCAATTATTTTTACCTTATTCTTTGTTGTGGGTTATTACAACAGGTGCAACGAACTTTACAATTCATGTGCCGCTAAAATGGATGACAACACAGCTTCAAAGGCATGGTTTCCGTTTGTAAACGTCATTCCTATGGCAAAGTCCGTCAACGCAAGCTATTTACCTGCTCTTATTAGCTTGATAGTATTCGCCCTCGGGCTTATAGCTTCAGTAGTGCTTTTTCTGCTTAAGGTGTTAACGTTAAAGCTTGCATTAGTCATCGTTTTAGTGCTTTACCTTTTACACAGCCTTTGTCATTACCTGCTGTTAAGAAAATACATGCACGCATTCTACCCTCAAACGAGTGAGTTTTGTATAGTTGCATGTTGCTTTATCCCGCTTTTTAAGCTCTACATCCACACCGATATCAAAAAGTAAAACAAAAAGGTTCGAATTAAATTCGAACCTTTTATTTTTATATTAGTATGCTCTTGCAATATAAACCATATACTTTGCAGGCTTTCCGCAGAGTGCGCAAGTATCAGAAATATTCTCCTGCTCAAACGGCATGTTTCTGATAGTAGCGCCCGTAAGCTCCTTGAGCTTCTTTTCGCATTCGGGGCAACCGCACCACATAGCCTTTATAAAGCCCTTCTTTGTGTTGAGAGCGTCCATAAGGTCTTCGTTTGAAGTAGCTGTGTGAGTCTTTTCTTCTCTTGCAGCACGCGCAGCCTCAAGCATATCCTTCTGGATAGTATCAAGAAGCTCCTTAATAGTATCTGCGAGTCCATCCATTGAAACGCTGAACTTTTCAAGTGTATCACCTCTTACTATCACTACGCTGTTA
>SVGF01000063.1 GCA_015056475.1 Clostridiales bacterium | reverse complement strand
AATATTCGCTGACGCGAATATGGGCAAATTTTATTTCACATCGAACGAAGTGAGATATTTCATAATTCACGAAGTGAATTATTTCACCGTGAGCGCAAGCGAACGATTTCACTAAATACAATATGATTTCTTTTTGTGTCTATACGAAAGATTATAAAGCATTCAATTCACACCAAAGCAAAAGTATTTGTGGATTAACAGGTCCTTTTGCAATGAAATTTGCCCTTTGGGCAAGTGAAATAGCTTTGCTATGAAATATTTGCTGACGCAAATGTGAAATATTCGCTGACGCGAATATGGGCAAATTTTATTTCACATCGAACGAAGTGAGATATTTCATAATTCACGAAGTGAATTATTTCACCGTGAGCGCAAGCGAACGATTTCACTAAATACAATATGATCTCTTTTTATGTTTAGACGAAAGATTATAAAACATTCAATTCACATCAAAGCAAAAGTATTTGTGGATTTACAGGTTATTTTGCAATGAAATTTGCCCTTTGGGCAAGTGAAATATTCGCTGACGCAAATGTGGGTAAATTTTATCCTCTTCCATCGCAATACTCCTTGCTTTATTTTTCGTTTTCTGTTATAATTAAATTAATTCGATCTGACTTCCTGCATCAAGCTTCACATTTATAAATTTAATAACTTCACTTATCAATAAGGAGGGGTCTACGTGAACTATCTTTATCACGGCTCTGTTACTGCCGATATACACACTATCAAAGCCAATTCCAAGCTCCACGGAACAGACAACACCAAGGTCGTTTATCTCACGGACAGTCTACCCTACTCTTTATTCTATATCTGGGATTCAAACCATAACATAAAAGAAGGCAAGCACGTCACAGCATGGATAAAGGACGGCACGGTTTATTACGAGGAACAGTTTGAGGGACAATTGGAAGCGTTTTATAAAGGTGTAAGCGGCTACGTTTATTGTGTTGAGCATAATGAACACTTTAAGCTCGTCGAAAACCGTGAATCCATGTGGTTCAGCGAAATGGACTCTGCTGTTTCTAAAACCGTCTATATCTCTGACGTATATTCTGAAATAATGAAGTATTCAAACGAAGGCAAAGTAAAAATAATCTCATTTGACAATGTCCCGAAGGACAGAATCAACGATTTATACCGAGCCATTTCACAAAGGATCATTAATAACAACTTGCTTAATAATGCAGATTCATCCGATGCGATGTTTTATCAGAGATTTTTTAAGAAAGCTTGGGACGACGCAGTAAACTTAAAAAACAATTTAGTTGACATCTAAATAAGCACTGACAGCCAAAACTAATGAGGTAAAACCATGAACATAGGAATAAACCTTGATTCAAAACTCCCATATCAAGAGGTAATAGACGCGTTTTTACAAAACGGGATCAACAGAACCTTTGTGTGCATTGAGCATCCGCAATTTGCTGAGGTTATGCGTGCATTAAAGAATGCAAATATCGTTGTGGATAATTTTCACGCTCCATTCAAAAAGCAAAACACGATCTGGAAGGATGGCGAAGAAGGCGATGCAATGCTGTCGCACTTTTTGCAAAGCGTTGACCTTTGCGTTGAATACGGTATAGATTTGATGGTGGCGCACGTCACAAACGGCAGACCCATGCCCCCTATCACCCAAATTGGACTGGAGAGATTTGATAAATTTATCTCATATGCACAAAGCAACAGTGTAAAGATCGCGTTTGAGAATCACAGATACGTTGAAAACGTGAGATTCATGATGGAGCGCTACCCAAACGTTGGTTTTTGTCTTGATACCTCTCACGAAAACGGATTTACACCCGGCATACGTTATATGCCAATGTGGGGTGACCGCCTAGTTGCAACACACTTGAGCGACAACGAAACCGTATGTGACAAGGATATGCACATGATACCGTTTGACGGCAATATCAACTTTGAGCAAACAGCCAAGGAAATTGCTGCATCGTCAAGAGAAGTAACGCTTATGCTTGAGATAAAACAAATCAATCATCCAATGTATAGCAATATGACCGTAAAAGAATACTATTCATCAGCTGCAGACAGCATCAAAAAGTTTGCTGATATGGTTGACAGCTTCAGGTGACATTTATGAAATTAGGAATCTTCACAGACTCGCACTATTCATCCCAAGAAATTACTTGTGGTAACCGTTACAACAGCAGATCATTAGAGAAGATCAGACAAGCGTATTGTTATTTTGAAGAAGAAAAATGCGATCTCGTAATTTGTCTTGGCGACTTGACTGACAAAGAGTCCACACATAAAAAGGAAGTCGAAAATTTAAGCAAGATCGCTCAAGTCATAAACAACAGCCCACTCAAAACAATATGTCTGATGGGGAATCACGATGCTTTTGCACTGTGTGAGAACGAATTCTATGATATTTTAGGACTTTCAAAACCCGAATTGATTGAAGCTGACGGCAAAACGCTCATTTTTATTGACGCTTGTTATTTTAAGAGCGGCATTCATTATATGCCCGGCGATACAGATTGGACCGACACTTTTTATCCGCACGTCAAACACCTTAAAAAGCTTATTGATGATTCCGAAAACGAAGTATATATCTTTATTCATCAGAATTTAGATACTAACATTCCACAAAACCATAGACTTTATAATTGTGATGAGATCAACCAAATACTGCACGAAAGTAAAAAGGTAAAGGCGGTATATCAAGGGCATTATCACCCCGGAATCAAAAGCAAGCACGGCGAGATCAATTACGTTGCATTCCCTGCAATGTGCGAAAACGAAAATGCATACTTTATAGAAAATATCTGATCATATAGTCATTATATTTATCACAGATTTAATTTTATTATCGGCTTTTAATTGATTTATGTTAAGCTTTGTGTTATAATTATCACAGCAAATACATTTGTATATCGCCACACAGGAGGAGTGCGTATGTTGAACCTGATTTCAGAACGTCAAATTCCACAATTATTACCGCGCGAGCAGATGCTTTCGATAATGCTCGAAAACGTTTACGGTTATATCCCGCCAAAGCCCGACAACATTTCATTCGAAGTAAAAAAGAATATTATCCCAAACTTTTGCGCAGGAAAAGCAATTTGCAACAGAATAACTGCAACCTGCGAGCTCGGTGGCAGGATCTTCTCATTTCCGTTCTATGCAACGTTGCCCGAGGACGGTAAAAAGCATCCGTTTTTTGTGCATATAAATTTCAGACCCGACATCCCCGACAGATACCAGCCAACCGAGGAGCTCATTGACAATGGCTTTGCGGTGTTTACGCTTTACTACAAGGACGTAACTAATGACGATAACGACTTTACGTCAGGGCTTGCAGGTATCCTCTATCCCGACGGAATAAGAAAAAATAATACCGATCCGGGCAAGCTCGCAATGTGGGCTTGGGCATCTCACCGCGTGATGGATTATGCCGAAACATTAAGCGATAAGCTTGACTTGAATAATGCTATCGTATGCGGTCATTCAAGGCTCGGAAAAACTGCCTTGCTTGCAGCCGCCACGGATGGACGATTTGCGTTTTCTTACTCAAATGATTCAGGTTGCTCGGGTGCCGCCATTGCAAGAGGCACAAGGGGCGAAACCGTAAAAAGAATAGGCGAGGTCTTCCCCTTTTGGTTTTGTGAGAATTACCTCAAATTTGCCGACAAGGAATACGATATGCCTTTTGATCAGCACTATCTGGTGGCTTCAATCGCGCCCGCAAAAGTGCTCATAGGAAGTGCATCCGAAGACCTTTGGGCAGACCCCATTGCAGAGCAGCTTTGTTGCTTTGCAGCATCCGATGCATTCAAAAAAGGTTTTATCTGCCCCGATCGCGAAGCCAATATCGGCGAAGAATTTTTTGATGGCGACATAGGTTATCATTTGAGAAAAGGGCTTCATTATTTTGGTCGTGAGGATTGGAATAAGCTCATTAAATTTGTAAATCAACACAGACGATAAATCATAAGGAGATCAATATGAAAAGACAGAATTACATCTCATGGGACGAATATTTTATGGGTGTAGCACAGCTTGCGGCTATGCGCTCAAAGGACCCCGGCACGCAAGTTGGCGCCTGCATCGTTGACAACGAAAATCACATACTTTCAACCGGCTACAACGGCTTTCCGCGCGGTTGCTCGGACGACGAATTCCCTTGGGACAGAGTTGGCGATTACGGCAACACAAAATATCCCTTTGTGGTCCATGCTGAGCTCAATGCGATATTGAACGCTCACGGCAAAAACCTCATCGGTGCAAAGCTCTACGTTTCGCTATTCCCCTGCAATGAATGCGCAAAGGCAATAATTCAGTCGGGTATAAAGGAGATAATTTATTTGTCCGACAAATACGCCACAGCCGACAGCACTCTTGCCTCAAAAAGAATGCTTTCATCAGCAGGAGTAAAGTTTACACAGCTTATTCCGCAGAATGAAACGTTGGTTGTTGATTTTAACGTAGAAAAATAATATCTTCAATAAATATGACATAAGACCAATAAAAATACCTATTGAACAACAAATCCCGAGCTTGTATAAGTACACAAGGCTCGGGATCTTTATTAATTTATTTCTTCTTTCGCCAAGCTGTTCAACGCTTTCTTGAACTGTACCGCAAAAAGAATTGCCGTAAACGTTACAGCTATAACATCAGCCACAGGCTCTGCACTGTAAACGCCCATCGTCTTGTCCTGAATCAATTGCGGCATTACGTATATCAATGGCAAAAGCAAAACGAATTTTCTTACTATTGCCACTATGATGGAGCAAGTCGCATAACCGATTGACACAAAAGTCATCTGGCAAGCCGTTTGTATGCCGAATATGCACAATACCAGACAATAAATGCGAAGCGCATTAGCAGTAAATTCTATCAACGCCGCATCGGGAGTAAAAACGCTTGCAAAAATCTTTGGGAAAAGCATTATTCCTGCCCATATCGCAAATGAAAAGCATAAGCACGCCGTCAATAACAGCTTAAAGGTTTTCTTTACTCTATCCTTATTTTTTGCTCCGTAATTATAACTCAATATCGGCTGTGCGCCCTGCGCCAAGCCCTGCATCGGAAGCATTGCAAACTGCATAACGCTTGTGAGTATAGTCATTGCTCCCACCGCAATATCCCCACCGTATTTATACAATGAAGAATTGTAGCAAACCGAGATAACACTTTCGCTGCTCTGCATTATAAACGTTGCCATACCAAGCGCTATACACGGAAGAATAAGCTTGATATCAATATTGAGATTCTTTGCTTTAAGCTTGAGATAAGTATTCTTTCCGCAAAGGAAGCTCAAAACCCAAATACACGAAACAGCCTGCGAAATAATGGTTGCAAGTGCCGCACCCTTTACACCCATATCAAATCCAAAAATAAATATGGGATCGAGTATAATATTGCAAACTGCGCCTATTACCACCGTGAGCATACTTATTTTTGTAAAGCCTTGTGCGGTTATAAAAGCACCAATACCAAGTGTAAGCTGCACAAAAACCGTACCCAAAGCATATACGTTCATATAGCTGTTTGCATATTCTATTGTATTTTCGCTTGCACCAAACATCAACAGAAGGTCCCTGTTCCAGATAAGCAACACCGCCGTAAGAATAGCGGAAATTATTATCTGCAACGAAAAGCATCCGCCGAGTATTCTCTCTGCAGAAGAATAATCTCCCTTACCCATCGATATGGATGCCTTTGGTGCACCGCCCGAGCTGACCAGCGCAGCAAAGGCGGATATTATCATGATTATAGGCATGCAAACACCAACACCGGTAAGAGCAAGACTGCCATCCTCAGGCATGTGACCTATAAAAATACGGTCAACGATGTTGTATAGCATGTTGATAAGCTGGGCTACAACTGTTGGTATTGCCAACTTGAAAAGCAATTTACCTACCGGTGCTGTACCAAGCATTTCTTTATCTTGATCCATAGTATCATCTCCAAACTAATCTTTACAAATATGAGCATCATTCGATATTGAACGACAAAGTATCCTCACCTACAAAAATAAGGAATTCTCCCGGCTCAATTATTTCCTCAAGCTTGGGTGTCATCATCGTAAATCTCTTTTGAGGTATTTCAATGGTGACGTCAACAGTTGTATTTGCAGGAACAAAAACTCTTTCAAATGCACAAAGCTTCTTTTCGGCAGTTGAATATGTACTTACAACGTCCCTGAAATATACCAGCACTGTTTCTGAGGAATCAATATCGGAGCTGTTTGTAACCTTCAAATGAAGCACCGCGTCCTCACCATTCTTAAGACAAGCCTTCTCAAGACGTGCCTCGCTGTAAGAGATATCAGCATATGAAAGTCCGTAACCAAAAGGATAAAGCGGCCATACGCTTTCGTCAACGTATCTTGAGAAAACTGCATTTTCACGCGGTCTTCCTGCGGCAAGGTATGCATGATGCGTGGGTATCTGACCCGTTGTCTTGGGGAAAGTTATTGGCAATCTTCCCGACGGGCTGAACTTACCGTAAAGTGCTTCGTGGATAGCGTACGCACCCTCAGTACCCGGATGCCATGCAAGCAATATCGCATCAGAAAGCTCATCAAGCTCCTTAAAGCACATTGCTCTGCCCGCAAGAACAACTGATACGATGGTTTTTCCCGTCTTTTTCAATTCCCTGAGATATTTCTTCTGTATATCGGGCAGATCGATATTGGTTCTGTTACTGCACTCACCCGACCAGCCGCTGGGCTCACCGCAAACGTAAATAATAACGTCGCAATCCTTTGAAGCTTCGATCGCCTCTGCAAAGCCGCTTTCATCATCGCCGTCAATATTACATCCGTTTACGCACACTATATCGTTGCCTGCATCAAGGAATGCACAGTTAATAGACGGCACTGTTCCCGGATGATACAAAGCCCACGTGCCAATAAGCTCAAAATCGGTTGTTGCAAACGGACCTGTCAAGAATACCTTTTTGTCCATGCTCAATGGCAAAGTCTTATTTGCATTCTTTAAGAGGACCATTACCTCGCGCGCCATCTGGCGTGATTTCTTTCTGAAATCCTCCACAGTCACGTTTTCCATGGTATCAAGGTCATTATACGGATCATCAAAAAGCCCGAGCGCAAATTTTACCGACAGCAGACGGCGAACAGCCTCATCCACAGCCTCGCGAACACGTTCATCCTCCTGCATAAGCTCAACAAGATTATTTGCATAAGTGCGTGAAGCCATATCAAAATCAACACCTGCAACCACCGCACGGCGAGCAGCCTCGCGGTTATCCTTTACAACTCTGTGGTTTACAAGCTCCTTGACAGAGTCATAATCGGACACAACAAAGCCATTAAAGCCGTATTTTTCTCTGAGAACGTCCGTAAGATAATATCTGCTGCCAGAAACAGGTTCACCGTTTAACGTGTTAAACGAGGACATACACGACATTGCACCCGCTTGAACTGCCGCCTGATATGGACGCATATAGTCGGCAAACAAGGTTCGTTCACTCATTTCGCATTCCTCGTAATCTCTGCCGCCCATTGAAAGGCCGTATCCGCAATAATGCTTAAAGCAAGCAGCAACGTAGGGCTTACCCGTGTTGGGATTTACTCTCTGGAAGCCTCTTACTCTCGCCTCAGCAATAAGTGAGCCGAGCAAAGGATCCTCACCTGCACCCTCTGCAACTCTGCCCCATCTTGGATCTCTGCAAAGGTCTATCATTGGAGCGTATACCCAATTTATGCCGTCGGAATATGCATCCATAGCTGCATAAGATTCGCACTCCTCAATAAGCTTAACGTCAAAGCTTGCGGCTTCGGCTAGAGGTATAGGATATATTGTGTGGTGCCCGTGAATAACGTCATACCCAAACAAAAGCGGAATTCCAAGGCGGGATTCCTCAACTGCTATCTGCTGTGCCTTTTTGGTGTTTTCATAGCCGGACATAAGAAAACCGCCTATCTTACCCTGTCTTATCTGTTCAATTATATCTTCCAGCTTGCCCTTATAGCCTATATTGTATTTTGCAAATTCGTCATCATCTGCGCTGATAAGATTAAGCTGTCCAACCTTTTCTTCGTCAGTCATTTTGCTCATAAGCTCGCTCACTTTTTCAGCATAAGGAGCGGGGTCAAACGGTGTTTTATTTTTAACGTACATATATTAACCATCCTTTAACAAGTAATGCTTTTTGTGTTATAACATAATGAAACGCGTTATCCGCGTTTCTACCTCAAATGTTTCAATAATCGCATTTGATCAAACGAAGTTTGTACCATGCTTGCGATTATTATAACATAATGAAATGCGTTATCCGCATTTCTACCTCAAATGTTTCAATATTTACATCAAAGAAGCGTAAGCTTCATTCCTTGTTGTAAATATTATAACATAATGAAACGCGCAATACGCGTTTCTACCTCAAATGTTTCAATAATACAATTATTATAGCATATCGCAATGCCGTTGTCAAGTTTTTTGAGATTCAGATTTTTCTGCAGTATTGAATTCTTCTGCATGTTGTGTTATAATTATAATATCAAAACGATCAGGAGGATAATATGAAGATCACATTTTGGGGTACTTCCCACGGCGTGCCTGCTCACGACAGATATTGCAGCTGCACACTTATTGAATCGGGTGATGTTTTTTACCTTATTGACTGCGGTGCACCTGCGGTTGACCTTATTCACAGAAATCACCTTGACATAAACAAATTCCGCGCGGTTTTTACTACTCACGCGCATTCCGACCACACATTTGGCATACCTGCACTTGCAGAGCTTATGAATTGGTATTACAGAGATAGCTCAGCAGATTTTTACCTTACCGACAAAGCACTTGCAGATGCCATGCTGAACTTTATGGGTGCAGGAGATGCATCCAGAGTTGACACCGAAAGACTTCGCTTTAAGATAGCTTCAACAGGTGTTGTTTATGAGGATGAAAATATAAAAGTAGAATACATACCAACCTGTCACATGGGTGTTGGCAAGCCCTCTTATTCCATACTCGTAACTGAAGGCGACAAGACAATACTCTTTTCGGGCGACCTTTCAGGCGGACTTTGCCACAAGGATATCCCTGATATTGTTTTTAACGATGGTGTTGACGTTATGGTTTGCGAAATGGCGCATTTTGGTCTTGACGACATTAAGCCCTACCTTGAAAGACTCAAGGTCCGCGACCTCTATTTCAACCACGTATATCCGCTTGAAAAATACGATCAGATCGAGGCTGTCAAGGGCAGTTATCCGTTTAACATTTATACACCAAACGATAATGACAGCTTTGAATTATAATATCATCTTTACAACAAAGCAGCTCGGGATTTATTTCCCGAGCTGATCTTATATACTATTTTATTGCCTTAAGATTATACATGAGCTGCTCACCGGACCAGCTTCTTGATGCGTAATCGTCAAACGCATTCAATTCCTTGAGCATATCAAGGCGCAACTGCTTTAGCAATGGCTGATATTCGTCCTTCTGTGCGAGATTTTCAAGCTCGTAGGGATCGTTTTTCATGTCGTAGAGCTCGTCGATATCGCAAAGATTCCAAACGTACTTGTAATCATCGTTTCTGATCATTCTTTGTGTATACAAGCCAAACTGCTGACCGTTATAAGTTACCGTTGCATACTTACGGATACTCTGGGTTGCTTCGCCCGTTAAATAAGGCATAAGGCTTATACCGTCAAGATTATCAGGAACTTTTGCTCCAACCATATCCAGAATAGTAGGCACGATATCGAGCATATTTGTAACAAACGCGTTATTTCTCTGCCCGGGTGCTATAAGTGAGGGATAGCGGATAACCAGCGGCACTCTTACAACCTCGTCATACATTATGTAATGCTTATCCATCATTTTTCTGTCACCGCAAAGGTCACCGTGGTCGGCGGTGTAAATAATAATTGTATTATCGAGCATGCTCTTTTGCTCAAGATAATCAATAACCAATCCGATCGCGTGGTCTATCTGTGAAATAAACGCATAATAAAGCCTTGCAGTCTGATGGAAATCATCCCAAGTCATATCCTGAGTCTGCCACATTACTCGCATTTGTCTGTGAATAAAGGGCTTGCCCTCAAGCGTATCATCAAACGAATTCCATTTTGGTACTTCATCAAGATCGTACATAGAAACGAACGGCTCGCTGGGGGTGCACGGCAGGTGCGGTGCAACAAAATCCATCTTGATGTGCCAAGGCTCATCACCATACTTATCAATGAGCTGCTTTACGTGGAAGGCATTTTGATGTGTGGGTGAATCCTCATACGGGAATGGGCTTACCTCGCCCAAGAACCCTCCCTTGAACTTCAGGTCGGGGTGCTTTTCTTGCTGATATCTGTGCAGTACTCCGTCATCAATATAATCCTCGTAACCAAAGTCAAGAGGCGTGAGCGTGGGGCTTGCGTGCCATTTGCCGACGTAGCCCGTGTGATACCCTTCGTCAACCAAAGTTCTTGCCCACGAATACTCATCCACCGGAATTGATGCTACCTGCGTACCCATATCGTAATTCCAATATGCGCCGTACCTTTCGGGTCTTCTTCCGCTTACGAGAGCTTGTCTTGCGGGGCAACACGTTGGCAACGGTGTGTAGCTGTTATCAAAGCTGATCCCCTCATGAGCAAGTCTGTCAATATTCGGAGTTTTTACGGGGTAACGGTCTGTAAAACCAAGACAGTCCCATCTCTGCTGGTCACAGCTGATGAACAAAATATTAGGTTTCATAATTCTCTCCTTTTTATCTTTGTATGGACAGCATTCTCGCTATCTTGATCAATCTGTCTGTGTTCTTGTCAAAAAATGCTTTATACGCTTTGCAGTATTTATTCAGTGAAGGTACTTCACCCACAAAAGGCTCTCTGTCACGTCTGCAACCGCCCCTACACAGCTTATAATAATTGCATTTTTTGCACTCGTCGTTAACTATCCTTGATACTTCAACGAATTTTTTTGCAACGGTTGAATTGATCATATCAAAAAGCATATCGTTATTGATATTGCCCAATCTCCATTCATCCAAAACGTAAAAATCGCAAGGATAAACGCTACCATCCGCCTCAACAACGCAATAGCACGTGCAAAAGCCGTTCATTGCACAGCTTTCGGGTCTGCCGCCAAGGATAATTTTTACGTAATTATCAAAATTTCTGACGCTTACGTAATTATTCGCCATAATATCCCTATAGTAAAGATCAAACGTATCGTTAAGAAAATCGGTATAACGCTCTATACTAAGCGAATACGGCTGTTTATTGCCGCTAAAATCATCAATGCAAGGAATAAACTGAACGTATCCAAAGCTTTTTAATGCTTCATAGACCTTTTTAGGATAACGCGCAACGAAATTATTTACCACGCACAGCACGTTAACGTCAACGCTCTTGCTTTTCATTATTTCAGCCGAACGCATAACTTTGTCGTAAGTGCCCTTGCCGTTTCTGTCAAGTCTCAATTCATCATGCACCTGACGGAATCCGTCAACCGAAAGCCCCACCAAAAAATTATTTTGAGCAAAAAACTCTGCCCACTCCTCGTTGATGGCGTAACCGTTTGTCTGAATGGAATATGAAACGTTTATTCCGCTTTTTTTATATTTTTGTACGGCGTCAACAAAAAATCTGTAAAAATCCAACCCTGCAAGTGTGGGCTCACCACCTTGAAACGCAAATCCAACGTGGCCGCTTGCATACTCAAACGCGCTCACAATGAGATTTTCTGCGGTCTGCCGACTCATGATGCCGTATGATGCAAATTCTCTGTTTGAAGAAACGTCGCTGTAAAAGCAATATTTGCAATTCATATTGCATAAGGACGATGCAGGCTTTATCAAAAGATCAATAGGCGGCATTTTTTGCCTCCGCCAACTTTATTTTTGAATATATTATTTTTGCTATCTCATATATTCGCTCTTGCTCGTTGCTTGTGCAGGAATTCAATTTCTTTTTCTTTGGCAATCCCCAAACGTCAAAAAATCTTGGGCCTATCCAATATCCGCATCCCGAGGGATCTGCAATACCCTTTACGACACAAAGCGCAGCCTTTTTGGGCTTCATAAATATCACCTTCATGGGATGCTTTATGATAGCAAATATCAGCTTTGGGTAATGCGCGGTAATGTTTGTAAACGTTATCCCCGGATGCACTATTGCAAGGCTCACTTTGTCCTCGTGCTTAAACAATTCGTCAAGAGCAAACATCAGATATCTTTTTGCATTTCCGTAAACAAGGGATGCCTGCTTGCGGAGTGAAAAATCGATATCGTTTGCGTCAGTTGCAGAATACCTGTGGGCAATACTTCCCATTACCGCAACCGTGCCGTTTTTTGTTCTCAAATGCGGCAAAAGCTCCATTATCATATAGTACGGAGAAATAAAATTGATCTGGAATACGTTATCATATCCCGTGGAACATTTATGCCGAGGTATGCTGTATGCACCTGCATTGTGAACAAATACGTCAATATCAAGCGCAACAAGTTCTCCGCACGCAGTCTTTACGGAGTTGATATCCTCAAGATCAGCCTCCACTCTTGTGATCTCAGCTGAAGAAAACTCACTTTTAAGCTCTTGCTCCAGACTTTTAGCCTTTTTGGGATTTCTGTCAACCAAAACAAGCTTTGCACCAAGGCTTAAAAAATGCTTGCAAAGCTCCTTGCCTATCCCGCCCGTGCTTCCTGTTAAGGCAATTCTCTTATTCAAAAGCGAGCAGGAATTCTCAGCAAACCATTTTTCGTAATTCATTATCTGTGCTTTTGAATAAAGTCCGCAATGGGCTGAGGTCTTTCTATGCTGTGAGGATGGTGGTCGCAGCCGGGCTTAACGATGGTCATAATGTCGCCGCCAAGTGCTCTGAATTCTCTGTCAAATATCTCACCGTTTTCAGAGAAAGGAACGTCGCGGTCACTATCTCCTGCGCAGATAACAACGGGAGTTTTGTTCTTTGCAAGTATATGT
>SVGF01000062.1 GCA_015056475.1 Clostridiales bacterium | reverse complement strand
TGCTGCTGGCGGCGCTGGACTACGTGGATCACAACGCCCCCCGGCCCGCCGACATGGATGTGAACTTCTACGACGCCGCCCACCTGGCCACGTCCGGCGGCAACATCGCTATTGCCTCACACACGGTATCAACGTACTCCTCACGGGTTAAAACGTGAAAATCCGTTTTATTGTAATACTCGGCAAGCGGTGCAGTCTTATCGACGTAAAGCATATGGAGCTTTACTCCGTTTGTGCCGTTATCCGCGGCAAATTTTACAGTTTTAAGAGTGTCGTCCCGAGTTTCCCACGGCAGACCTATTATAATATGCGTTACAAATTCTATTCCGCGTGCCCTTAGCCTTTTTGCAGCATCCACATATACAGAATTATCGTACCCCCTGTTTATCTCGTTATAGCACGTTACCGTCTGCAAGCCAAGCTCCACCCATAGCGGACATTTATAGCTTGAAAGAAGATCTAAGACGTCATCCCCCAGACAATCGGGGCGCGTGGCAATGGCAAGCCCCATAACCCCGCAGGACAGCGCCTCGTCATACTTCTTTTTGAGCACATCTATCGGTGCAAACGTATTCGTATAGCTTTGGAAATATGCAATCGTTTTATCCGTATCCCACTTATCCGAAAGCATATTGCGCTGGAATTCTATCTGGTCAGAGATGGATGCAGTTAAATTCTCCAAATCACCGCAAAATTCACCGCTTCCGCGCTCGGTACAGAATATACAACCCGTTGAATTGATCCTGTTGGGGCACGAGAATCCGCCGTCAACAGAAAGCTTTACGACCTTTGAGCCGTACCTTTGCTTCATTTCGTAATCAAACGAGCGATATCTCTTTTCTCCAAAAAGCACTTGTGACATCAGTATTTTGTGAGGTTGCCGCACTGCTCAAGATCGTAGAATCCAAGCTGTCTTGCGGCATCGTAAGCAATGATCGCCACAGCGTTTGAAAGATTAAGGCTTCGTGCGCCCTCGCGCATTGGGATCCTTATGCATCTTTCGTAATTGTCGTGCAAAAGCTCCTCATCAAGCCCCTTTGTTTCCTTGCCGAATACAAGCCATATGTCCTCATCGACGTTGTAGGGAGCTTCGCTGTAAAGGTGCTTACCCTTTGTAGTGCAATAGAACATCTTTTTTGCGTCGTGCTTATTAAAAAAATCCTCGCTTGATGGGTATGTTACAATGTCCACCATGCTCCAATAGTCAAGCCCTGCTCTTTTTACGCTCTTTTCGTCTATCTTGAAGCCCAAGGGCTCAACAAGATGAAGCCTTGCCTCAAGTGCCGCACATGTACGGGCAATATTCCCCGTATTCTGCGGTATTTCAGGCTCTATAAGTACAATATTTATCATATATTATCTCCTGTTACCAAAGCTTTTGCGTATCCTTATTCTTCAGCGCGGTGAGCACTCTTTCCTTAAAATCGGGATACTCCTTAACTATATTTCTTACTATATCCTTCATTTCCTCGCGCTTGGTGACGCCGTCCGCAGGGCAACCACTCTTGAACACGGGCAAATTATGTCTTTTTACTGCGCCCATTATCTCCATTTCGTATGCATAAACCATGGGACGAATAACGTGTATCTTTTTTCTGTCCATATATGTCACGGGCGAAAACGTATTGAATCTGCCCTCAAACAAAAGGCTCATCATGAGAGTTTCAAGAACGTCGTCAAAATGGTGCCCAAGCGCGACCTTATTGCATCCGAGTGAAATTGCCGCATCGTGCAATGCACCGCGCTTTAAGTTTGAGCACAAGGCACAAGGGTTTGACTCTTTTCTTATCTCAAACACGATATTGCCTATCTCTGTCTTCTCTACGTGATACGGGATCTGATTTTCCACACAAAATTGCTGAAGCTGAGTGGTGTCGGGATGAAAAAGCCCCATATCAAGCGTTACGCCTACCATTTCAAACTTAGCCTTTGAAAAATACTGGTAAAGCCTCATGGCATACAAAAGCGCTATGCTGTCCTTTCCGCCTGAAACACCGACAGCTATTTTATCACCGTCGCTTATCATACCAAAATCTTCATCCGCGCGACGTACACAACCCAAAATTTTTTTCATATTATATTCCTTTTACGTATTATCAGCATAATGATACACCGAAAACAAACGTTTGTCAACCGTAAATTTACTGTTTACCTTAAATTTGCATTAATTTTTTAAAAAATTTTTGAATATTTTAAAAAAAATACTTGAAATATAGCAGATTTTATTGTATAATATTCTCATTATAAAGAAAGGTACAGAAGCTTGTCACCCCAACGGTTGGATAAGCTGCATTTCACTGCTATGATCGAACGTACTATTGAAATTAACTGTGTGGGTGGTTTACACGCGCGTCCCGCCAAGCTTCTGGCGGATACCGCTTCCCACTTTTCTTCCGAGATCACTCTCGTCAACGACGGAATTGAAGGCAACGCAAAGAGTATGCTTTCTATTCTTATGTTAGGAATTGCACAGGGCAGCAAAATTTCTGTGCGCATATTTGGCGATGATGAAGGTCAAGCGCTCCTTGCTATTATTAAGCTCGCAGAAAATAATTTTATTGATCCCGATAACAACTACTATTAATATACCGCAAATTTGCGCCGATGCTTAGCATCGGTTTTTTATTTATCTCACACCAAAAAGCACTTATGACAAACGATTTTTTCGTTATCACAAGTGCTTTTTATTAATACTTCGTTATAGGGCTCATACGAAAGCGTATGCTCTTTTTATTTTTTCTTATCTTACTCCAAACAACAGCTCTGCATAGCTTGGATAGGGCCAATAGTCCTTAGCTGTGAGAGTTTCCATCTCGTCAACGAGCTTTCTGAGTTCAAGCATCATATCGTTTATTTCTTTATAAGCAAAAGCCTTTTCCTTCTCGTCAGAAATACTCTTGATATCGCAAAGCTTCTTATCGATATCCTTTGTCATGCTGTAGGCATGCGCACAAATATCGGAAAGCCTTGCAAGTGTTTCCGTTTCGTAAGTAACGTCGATATTTTTTGATATCTGCTTCATAGAGAAAGCACAATCTGCAAGCTGCTTCATGTAGCTGCGCACCGCGGGAATAACGTCCCCCTTGACCATGTCAAGCATTGTGAGCGCCTCAATATTTATTACCTTTGAGTAGCCCTGATACATTATCTCGCAACGAGCGCGCATTTCGGCCTCGCTGAATACCTTGTTGTTAGCAAAGAGAGTAACGTTTTTCTCATCAAGGAAGCGGGCAAGCGCCTCGGGAGTTGTTCTCAGATTGAGAAGACCCCTGCTTTCTGCCTCTTTTATCCAATCGTCATCATAGCCGTTGCCGTTGAAAAGAATTCTCTTGTGATCCTTGATAGTATTCTTTATAAGATCGTGGATAACCGGCTCGCAATCATCCGCACCCTCCAACGCGTTTGCAAACTCATTGAGCACCTCTGCAATGGCTGTGTTGAGGACTATATTGCACTCCGCAATATTGGCGGATGAGCCAAGCATTCTGAATTCAAACTTATTACCGGTGAACGCAAAGGGTGAAGTTCTGTTTCTGTCCGTTGTGTCCTTTGCAAAACGGGGCATTGCGTGAACGCCTATCCTCAAAAGCTCCTTTTCCTTTGTGTCGTAGGGAGTGTCCGTTTCGATAGCGTTAAGTATTGCCCAAAGCTCCTCGCCGAGGAATATTGATACAACTGCGGGCGGAGCTTCGTTTGAACCAAGACGGTGATCGTTTGATGCTGAAGCAACTGAAATTCTCAAAAGATCCTGATATTCGTCAACCGCCTTAATAACCGCACAAAGGAATATCAAGAACTGCGCATTCTCGTAAGGAGTTTCGCCCGGCTCAAGAAGGTTTACGCCCGTATTTGTTGAGAGTGACCAGTTATTATGCTTACCGCTGCCGTTTACACCTGCAAAGGGCTTTTCGTGGAGCAAGCATACAAGTCCATGCTTTGCGGCAACAGTCTGCAACAGGTTCATAGTGAGCTGATTATGGTCTGTTGCGATGTTTGTAGTTGTGAATATGGGGGCAAGCTCGTGCTGTGCGGGAGCAGCCTCGTTATGCTCTGTTTTAGCGAGGATGCCAAGCTTCCAAAGCTCCTCGTCAAGGTCGTTCATAAACTCTTTGATGCGAGGCTTGATGGTGCCGTAATAGTGATCGTCAAGCTCCTGACCCTTGGGCGCCTTTGCACCGATGAGTGTTCTGCCTGTAAAAATAAGGTCGGGACGTCTATCATACAAAGTCTTATCAACGAGGAAATACTCCTGCTCGGGACCAACCGTTGTCTTAACGGAAGTTACGTTATCGTTACCGAATATCTTGACTATTCTCAATGCCTGTTTGTTGATAGCTTCCATTGAACGCAAGAGAGGTGTTTTTTTATCGATAGCTTCTCCGCCGTAAGAGCAAAAAGCGGTGGGAATGTAAAGAGTGTTATCCTTTATGAATGCGTAAGACGTGGGATCCCATGCTGTGTAACCCCTTGCCTCAAACGTGGAGCGAATGCCACCCGAAGGAAATGATGAAGCATCGGATTCACCCTTAACAAGCTCCTTTCCTGAAAACTCCATGATGATCTTGCCGTCCGTGTCGGGAGAAATAAAGCTGTCGTGCTTTTCTGCAGTGATGCCCGTCATAGGCTGGAACCAATGAGTAAAATGTGTTGCGCCCTTCTCGATAGCCCAATCCTTCATTGCGTTTGCAACAACGTTAGCCACCTCTGAATCAAGACGCTTGCCGTTTTGAATGGTATTCTGCATAATTTTGTAAGTTTCTTTAGGCAGCTTTTCCCTCATTACGGAATTGTCAAAAACCATTGATCCGAATATTTCCTTAACTTTATTCATTTGTTCATGCTCCGTTTTAGTAATAATAATGGAAAAATCGTATACAATCACCCATTATTCCATATTAGTTATTATATAACGGATGTTGGTATTTGTCAAGTATTAATTTTTGAAAGATCGTAACAAGCAAAGCGAAAATACTTATGACAAACGATATTTTCGTTATCATAAGTGCTTTTTATTAATACTTCGTTATAGAGCTTACGCAAAATTTGCGAGGCTTTAGGTGTTCAAGGCAACAAAAAACGGTAACAAAAAAGTTTAAGTATAAAATAATTGAAGGAAATACGCATATTTTTCATTATTTATGTAAAAACTACTTGCGTTAAAATCAAAAATAGTGTATAATATAGTGTGTGGTTGAGTATTATCACACAACAATACCAATATGTCAAGTTTGCCGTGCTAAGTGGGGAGATAGCGGTGCCCTGTACCTGTAATCCGCTATAACAGGACTGAATGCCATTGTCAGGTTTTTTTCGGTAAAGTTAGGCTTCAATAAGTGGTGTTGACGATTGGGTCCCATGCAATACAAACCTGTGAACCGTGTCAGGTCCGGAAGGAAGCAGCACTAAGCGGTCATTTGTATGTGCCATGGGAACGCCTGATCTGAGCTAACTGTTGAAATACCGTTTATTGAGAATCATCGAGCATCGGCTGCACGGCTTTTATAATTCAAAAAAAGAGAAAGAGCCATGGGATACGTTGCATTATACAGACAGTTCAGACCAAAAAGCTTTGAATCCATTGCGGGGCAGGAGCATATAGTCAGAACGCTTAAAAATCAGATCAAAAACAACCGAATATCTCACGCATATCTTTTTTGCGGTCCAAGGGGTACGGGTAAAACCTCTGCCGCACTTGTGTTTGCGCATGCGGTAAACTGTATGAATAACGTTGACGGTGACGTTTGCGGTGAATGTGAATATTGCAGTCACGTAGGCGAGAATCTTGACATTGCTGAGATCGACGCAGCTTCAAACAACGGTGTTGACGAGATCAGAAACTTAAGAGAAACCGTGCGCTATATGCCGGCTGTCGGCAGGTACAAGGTCTACATAATAGACGAGGCTCATATGTTGAGCCAGGGCGCATTCAACGCTCTTTTGAAAACACTTGAGGAGCCACCGGAATACGTTATATTTATTCTTGCAACGACCGAAGCTCACAAAATACCCGCAACTATCATCTCCCGTTGTCAAAGATATGATTTTAAGGCCATTACTACCAATGAAATAGTAAACGTGCTTGACGGTATCGCAAAAAAAATGCACGTTACAGCTGACAGGGACGCTCTTGCCGCTATTTCTCGTTGGTCAAACGGTGGTTTGAGAGATGCTATAGGCCTTCTTGACCAGAGTATTGACAATTCAAACGGTCACATAACAGTCGACTGTGTTAACGACATTATAGGCACTGCAGGTGTTGGATTCACGCTTTCGTTTATAGAAGCGATAGCAAAGAGTGATACTGCCGCATTGCTTAAAATGACAAATGACATTATAGAAAACGGTAAGGACCCTGCAGTTTTTGCAAGGGACGTCACCAATCACTTAAGGAATATTCTGATGTATTCCATTACAAAGTCAACGGACATGCTTTCCGATACGGACAGTGCAACCGTTGATAAGTACAAGGAGCTTGCAGCGGACCTTTCAAGTGCAAGGCTTTTGAGGTCGATAGAGCTTTTATCATCACTTGAATCTGAGTTGAGATATACTGCGCAGGTAAGGATACTTTTTGAGCTTACGCTCATTAAGATATGCCGACCCGAAACGGCTGAGGACATTGAGGCTTTGAGGGATACTGTTGAAGAATTAAAAAAGCGTATCGACAGCGGTATTGTTGCCGCACCCGCATATGCCGAGCCCTCTCCCCCGCCCGCAAGACCCAAAGCTCAACCTAAACAGGAAGCCGCACCTGCACCCAAGCCCCCAGTTGCAGGATCACTTGAACAAGTCTGGATGGAATATCTTAACGAAGTAAAAAAGACAGACGTTAAGCTGTACGGGTTGCTTAAGCATACTCAATTCGTACCGACATCGGATACATCTGCAGATATCGTTTTTACTTCAAAGGACGGTATTTTTGCACAGTCACTTGAAAAACTGGGAAAGCTTGAAGCTATCCGAACAACGCTCTGTGCAAAAGCAGGAAAGGACGTTGAGCTTGCAATTAAAATACAGACTGCAGAAACACAGTCACCCGCAAGCAAGGTAGAAAAGGCTCTTGAGGATTTTTTGAGCAAGGACAAAATAGAGATAGTTTAATGAATATCACCGTTTTATCGGTTTGAATTATATGATCATAAAAAAGGAGTTTTTATATGGCTAGAGGTGGATACCCCGGCGGTATGGGCGGTATGAACATGAACCAGCTCATTAAGCAGGCACAAAAAATGCAACAGGATATGGAAGAAAAAAAGGCTCAGCTTGCCGAGCAGACAGTGGAAGCTGTTGTTGGTGGCGGAGTTGTAAAGGTTACAGCTAACGGTGCAAATCAGATAGTTGATATCAGCATTGCTCCCGACGTTGTTGACCCCGACGATATTGAAATGCTTCAGGATCTCGTGCTTTCAGCAGTTAACGAGGCACTTCGCAAAGCAGACGATATGGTTCAGGAAGAAATGGCAAAGGTTGCAGGCATTCCCGCAGGCTCAATGCCGGGAAATATGTTCAGATAACGGAGAAAAGCTGTGGCTGAATATGCAAAAACATTCGGCAGACTTGTTAATGAGTTCTCAAAAATGCCGAACATCGGCTTGAAGACAGCCGAAAAAATGGCTTATTACGTGCTTGACCTTCCGCAGGACAGATGCGATGAGCTTGTCGCACTCATCAACGGTGTGCGCAACGAGATGCATTTCTGTTCCGTTTGCGGAAGCATGACGGACGAAGACCCATGCAGAATTTGTACCTCTCCTATCAGACGAAGGGACGTTCTTTGCGTTGTTAAGGACGCAAGAGACGTTACGGCACTTGAAAGAATAAAGTGTCACGATGGATTGTATCACGTTTTGGGCGGGCTCATCTCCCCCATTGACGGAATAAGACCGTCCGACATAAGGATCAAGGAGCTTGTTGACAGAGTCAGCAAGGGCGAATTCAAGGAGGTCATTCTTGCTCTCAGCCCCAACGCAGAGGGTGAGACTACAACTCTTTACATTGCCAAGCTTTTGAAGCCCTACGGAGTTCGGCTTTCAAGAATTGCTCATGGCATTCCTGCCGGCGGCGAACTTGAATATGCGGACGACGTAACGCTCTCGGGTGCACTTGCAAACAGACGCGAGCTTTAATTTGTGTACTCATTATTAATAATATGTAAAAATTTTTATCGGTAGCATATTGCTATTGCAAAATTATGGATTTTAGTGTAAAATAAACACAGTGTTTTTTTATATTTCAGGAGGATCAATATGATTAAGGATTTTTTCAGAACATTATTGTTCGACACAACCGTTGGTGACCTTGGCGGTGCAGCAGGCGATGCCGGCTCAGGCTCAGGTGCAGGTGCAGGTGACGTACCCCAGCAGAGCCCGTGGATACTTCTCGTTTACGTTGCACTCTTTGGCGCACTCTTTTATTTTATGATGTACAGACCTCAGAAGAAAAAAGAGAAGCAGAAGAAGAATATGCTTGAGGGCATGAAGAAGGGTGATAAGATCACAACCATCGGCGGTATTCAGGGTAGAATTGCGCAGATCAAGGATGACGCTATCGTTATTGAGGTAGCTTCCATCGGCAGTGCAGAAAAGGTTAAGCTTGAGATTCAGAAGTGGGCTATCGGCACAGTTGACAGTCAGGATGATTCCGACGCTGACTGATATTATCTTGCATTATTACGCTCTCGGCATACGGCTTGAGAGCGTTTTAATTTTCAAATAAAGGAGATTTATATGACTAAAATCAAAGCTGTGTTTTTTGATCTCGACGGCACTCTCCTTCCAATGGATCAGGACGTATTTGTGGGAGATTACTTCAATAGACTTGGCATTCACTTTATGCAGTACGGTTATGACCCTCAGATCCTCATAAAAAACGTTTTGAAGGGCACAATGAACGTCATAAAAAATGACGGTGAAAAAACGAACGAAAAAGTGTTCTGGGAGTTTTTTGTCCAGACCTATGGCGAAAAAATGCTTGACGACGTTGTTCATTTTGACGAATTCTACGCCAACGAGTTTGACAAGGTGCAGGCTGTATGCGGATATACGCCAAAAGCAAGTGAGCTTATAACCACGCTAAAGCAAAAGAATATAATGCTCATTCTTGCTACAAACCCCATATTCCCCGCCATTGCAACTCACAAGAGAATACGTTGGGCAGGGCTTGACGCAAATGATTTTTCACTTATTACAACATACGAAAACACCAGCTACTGCAAGCCTAATCCCCGGTATTATGTTGATATATTGGACAGATTTTCGCTTAAGCCCGAAGAATGCGTAATGGTCGGTAACGACGTTGGTGACGATATGGTTGCAAAGGATATTGGCATGGAAGTGTTTCTGCTTACTGATTGCCTTATTAATAAAAACGAAACGGATATCACAATATATCCCAACGGCACGTTTGACGATCTTGAACGATTCTTATTGGCTAAGATAGGATAAATTATTACAACGAAATTTACATTTTATTAAAACTTATTTCAGGTTGATATTGTATAATATAACTGTACAGTACAATTGAAAGGATTATCAATATGGAAGAAAAGCAAAGCATAAAGGAACAATTTATAGACTTACTCAAGGGTAAATCCGACGAGGAAATATCACAGATGGCTGACCAAGCAGCCGTGCTGATGGCGTATTACCGTTGTGCGGCGCTTGAGATAGAAACAAAATTCAAGGTGCTGAACGAGCAATTCTCACTCAGCAAGGAGCGTAACCCCATTGAGAGCATCAAAACGAGAATAAAGAGCTTCCCGAGTATAAGAGAAAAGCTCCACAGGCGGTCATTTCCGATGAATCTTGACTCTATGCGCGACAATCTTAACGATATTGCGGGGGTAAGGGTAATTTGCAGCTTTGTTGACGACATATATATGCTTGCAGACTGCCTTTTGCAGCAGGACGACGTAAAACTTATAGAAAAGAAGGATTACATAACCAATCCCAAGGCAAACGGCTACCGAAGCCTGCACCTGATAGTGGAAATACCCATATATCTATATAATGAGAAGCGATATATGAGGGTTGAGGTGCAGCTGAGGACTATTGCAATGGAGTCGTGGGCGAATTTGGAGCACAAGCTGAGGTACAAAAAGGAATTGAGCCCCGCACAGCTTGAAAATACGGAGCATTTATTGAACGAGTGCGCGCAGATATGTGCAGAGCTTGACCACAAGATGCAGACTATAAGAGATATTATTGATGAGAGTGATGATTAAGATAAGGGAGCCATTTTCCATTCGGGGTGGCTCTTTTTTGTTTATTATGTGGAGAAAAGCGGAAAAAGGAGGAACTAACGGGAATGGGGGTATGAGAAAAAAGAAAGGACTTCAGACGAGCTGAAGTCCTTATCCTTTAAGTTGCCACGAGAACAATTTATACAAAAAACATTTCACCTACAAGTGCCAATATGAATTGCACTATTCTCATTAACGGTATTACATATAATAGTAACAGTAATAAATCCAATGCTAGCGCTTTGCCTGTACAAGTTTCTGCACGTCTGATCCTTATATGGCGAACAACAGACAATACAAACATTGGTAACAGTATTACTACAATAAAAATTGAATATGACATAAAACCCTGTATTTTTAGACTCTTATCAATGGATGAAAATACAAACAAACATATTGGTATAAACAACAATACTTCTGAACAAATAAGTCTCAAAATAGTTTTTATATCGTAGTACTTTTTGAGTTTAGATAAGTATACACCTGTTAACAGCAAAAAAGTACCCATACCAAACAATAACTGAGATAAATAATACCCTGATGATTCACTTTGAAAAAACACAGTGACCAGTGCATTATCCGCGTATACTTTATCTATTGCAAAAAAGTACATTGGAACATTTTGTAAAGCCCAGTCAATCGCCAACTCTCTTGAAGTATCATCAATACCCCAATACTTTACCAATCTAATTAAGTGAACAGCAAAGTCTGATACTGCCACCAGCATCCATATTAATCCAGTCCAAATCAAAAATTGAGCTACTTTTTTTGTTTCAATACGGTTAATTATAGAGTTTATACACATACTCACACCTCCTTAAACTTAATTTAAATAATACGGCGTTGAATCCGGCGCATTATTGATAAATTGATTTATAATGCTTAACGTTATTGATAATAAACGTTTCATGCTGTTAATTCTTTCTGATAATAATGTAAAGATAATTGATCTTACCTTTGTCACACTTTTTGTGTCATTCTGAGCGAAGTCCTACAAAACGCACCACACACTCGGCTCCACTTGTCAGGGGAGCTGTCAGCCGACAAGGCTGACTGAGGGGTAGTCTCCTTCCACCACTCCGTGGTCCCCCTTCCTCCCGGAGGAAGGCTTTGGACAGTCGAGGACGTCGACCCCTACAAGGTTAATGACGTTTTGTCGATTGAATACGCAAAATCCGTAGGGGCGATTCATGAATTGACCGCATCGGGCGCGTGATTTACACCTCATCCGTCACGCTACGCCACCTAGACGTTTTGCCTCGCAAAACTCGGTGGTCGCTTGCGACCTTGTTCTCCCACTGGAGAAGGCTTTTTTTCGCCGCTTGCGACATTGTTCTCTCACCGGAGAAGGCTTTGGACAGTCGAGGGT
This sequence comes from Clostridiales bacterium, assembly GCA_015056475.1. GTDB lineage: Bacteria > Bacillota > Clostridia > HGM11327 > HGM11327 > SIG351. The sequence goes on along the minus strand of SVGF01000062.1, from coordinate 1,350 downwards.
TCAAAGTCCCGCCGAGATCCTGCTCGGTTTACACCTCGCACTGCTTCGCAGTTCGATTTCGCTTTGCTCCACTCAGGATGACGGCGGCGGGGCGCAGTCGAAAAGTCTTGGTTTTTTAACGTTACGGCGGGTGGAGACTTCTCTATTCGTATTCCGCCGCAACCAAATGAATGATGTTAAGTTTCATATTTGTCTCCTAAAAAAGACCGCACGGAGCTACACTAATTAAAATAGTGCCTCCGCGCGTTGGTTACGTGAATAAATCAAGTGTCATTTTGGCACTATGTTGGGAGAATTCTCCTTGTGTATTAAGTATAGCATAGTGTTTCTAAAAAATCAATAGCTTTTGCGGTTATAATTGTAAATATTTTGCGAACATCTCACCGCTTACTTTCCCGTTATAATCCGCAAAAACAAATTCCCGCAAAACATTGCGTTCTGCGGGAATTATTTATGTTATTCGTTTTGAAATTAAGCCTTGGGGCCAGCCTCAACAAGAGCCTTACCTGCTTCGTTGCCTGTGTACTTAACGAAGTTCTTTTCGAAGCGGCTTGCAAGATCCTTAGCCTTTGCATCCCATTCAGCTGCATCAGCGTATGTGTCACGAGGATCGAGGATGTTTGTGTTAACACCGGGAAGTTCTGTGGGAACTGCGAGGTTGAAGTAAGGAATTACCTTTGTTTCAGCCTTGAGGATGGAGCCATCGAGGATAGCGTCGATGATACCACGTGTATCCTTAATGGAGATACGCTTGCCTGTGCCGTTCCAGCCTGTGTTTACGAGGTAAGCCTTAGCGCCTGCCTTTTCCATCTTCTTAACGAGCTCCTCAGCATACTTTGTGGGGTGGAGCTCAAGGAATGCCTGACCAAAGCAAGCAGAGAATGTGGGTGTGGGCTCTGTGATGCCACGCTCTGTACCTGCGAGCTTAGATGTGAAGCCTGAGAGGAAGTAGTACTGTGCCTGCTCGGGTGTGAGAACAGAAACAGGGGGAAGTACGCCGAATGCGTCTGCAGAAAGGAAGATAACGTTCTTAGCATCGGGAGCTGCAGAAACGGGACGTACGATCTTTTCGATGTGGTCGATGGGGTAAGAAACACGAGTGTTCTCTGTTACGGAGCCGTCAGCGAAGTCGCAAACACCGTTCTCGTCAACTGTTACGTTCTCGAGGAGAGCGTTTCTCTTGATAGCCTTGTAGATATCGGGCTCGGATTCCTTATCGAGGTTGATAACCTTAGCGTAGCAGCCGCCTTCGAAGTTGAATACGCCGTTATCGTCCCAGCCGTGCTCGTCATCACCGATGAGGAGACGCTTGGGGTCTGTGGAAAGTGTTGTCTTACCTGTACCGGAAAG
>SVGF01000061.1 GCA_015056475.1 Clostridiales bacterium | reverse complement strand
CTTAAAATTCAAATGGTCGCTGACGATGGGGGAGATAGCCTGCGGCTGAAACCATCTTATGCTTCTTTCACTTATGTCACTGCCCTCAAGCACGTCCTCATCCCAATCCGCAAGCTTTTCCTTTGGAATATTGCAGCGGTTGTCCTTCAATAGCCTTAATTTTCCGGACATCATCGCGTTTTTCAATATAATTCTGTCAAGAATATCAATGTATTCCTGCTCAGTCTTCAAAACGTCAATAAGTCCCATTCCAACGGGGGAATCCTCAACCTCATATAAGGGCATCACCACAAACGGATACTTTCCGTCGGAATATATTCCTCGCGTTGAAAGCTCGGGGTCCTTTTCGCTCCATTCTAAAAGCACGGAATTAGCAATTCTCGCCATATGAACTCGCATCATATCGCTCTGACTGTCATATTGCTTGTACCATCTTTCAATAATGAGAATATTGTCCCCGTCATTTCTTATACAGCTGATGCCGTTGCTCTCGTTTTCGCAAACCTGTTCATATTTGTCGGGATAGAACGTTTTGATGTGCTCCTTTGAGCAATAGCTCATTCTGAATAAATTTGCTCCCTTTTGGATGTCATCCTTTGTAGTGTCCCACAGAATATTTCTCATATCCTCGGGTACAATGTCAATATCTCCGTATCCGCCGTAAAGTGTGCTGTCCCACATAACGGCAAAGCAACAAGCTCCGCGCTTTAGCAGTCGCAACATCTCTTTGCGGTATTTTCCGGCAAATCTGCTTCGCTCAAGCACTATTTCAATGATCGAGCCAATGGTGTCTGCCATGCTCTTGTCGTTTACACCGTATGGCAAAATAACAGCCTCGGGATAATTGTCCATAATTTCAGCGTGAAGATTCTCTATCGCGCTGAATAACGCAGGCACACTCGGATACGGCTCGTTTGGATTTTTATTCTTGCCGTGCCAGTGGTCCGCCTTCCAGAAGTTTTCATTTTCTTCGCATTTTTGTCTGAAGCTTCTGGTGCTCTCATAATAGCGGTTAAAAAGCTCCTCGCTTTGTTTTATAAAATCTTCCTCAACCGCCTTCGTGATCGTCCTTTTCATAAGATCCTTCCTTTTTATATTATTGATCCGATAACGGATCGAATTTTCTGTAAACAATACTGCTCTTGGTGTGATTCTGAATTATCGGCCTATCCATAAACATATACCTCGTTTCATCGTATATGTGGTCCTCTCCGTCCGTATTTATATCCTCTGGATTTTTGTTGCTGTAAACAAGATCGGGCATTGTCCTTATAAAATCCCTGCAATTACTGAATACGTACATCATGGGCAAGCCGTCATCGTCAAATTTCAGCCTTAAATGTACCTGCATTTTGCCCGCAATTCTCGTGTTGTCACCCTTTGTAAAGTAAACTCCGTAGCTTTCCATCTGCATTGCAATGCTTTCTCCTCGGCTTTCTTCAAATATTGAGGGATCTGCAATGCCGATAATATCCCTTTCGCCATTTTCTCTTTCAATATCAGCGATCTTTTGAGCAATTTCCTTGGGGGAGAGCTTCACACCCTCGTTTGGAGTGCCCGTGCAACCGTACAATTCTCTGTATCGATACAGCCTGCCGTCATTGTCCATAGCCCACCAGCCAACGGAAAACGGTCTTGAAAATCCAAAGTCAAAGCTTCTGAATCTTTGCCAATGCATCGGAATGTCAAACGGTGCAATAACGTGAGTATATCTCCTCGTTTCGTAGTTTTCTTTTTCGTCGCGCCATTCGGTAAATACCTGCCCCTCAAATGCGTCCCATTGCCCGAATAAAAGCGCTTTTTTTAGCTTTTCGGGCTTTTGCTCAAGCTCAAATATATAATCCTTTGAAATATGCGGATTATCCGTTGCATACGCGGGTATGTATTGCACGGTGCGTACGACCTCTGAATTCAGCGTCCTGCTGAATACCGTCTTCTTTCTTATTTCAAATGGCTCGCCACCGTCAATAAAGTAAGCCTTCACCCAACCGTGACCTACTCCACCGGGATTGGTAGTGCATCTTACCAAGGGTTTTATGCCAAGGCTTTTTGGCGCACGCAATCTTGTTTTCAGATAATCGTAAATGCCTCTTTCAAAATGCGTAAGCTCATCGATAAATAGCCAATGAATCTCAACACCTTGATATTTTGTAACGTCCGTAATGCTCGCACAGTATCTGAAATGCAAAACACTTGAGTTTTTCAACACAAGATCGTGAGTAACGCTTGAATACCTCCCCAATTCCTCGGGAATGCTCCTCAAAGCCTCAGCAATAAGCGTATCCCTCAGCTCGGGATAGCTTCTTCTGAATAAATAAGCGTGACTCCCCTTGTGTTCAAGGCAAAGCATCAAAGCCTCCATAACGCACGCCTTTGATTTCCCTCCACCTGCAGCCCCACCGTATAAAACCTCATCCGCTGGGCTTTGATGAAACATAGCCTGCTTTTTTGTTGGTACGTAATCAAGCTTTATTGTTGCCATAGCATCCCTCCTTTGTTTTACACCTATACTTTAACATCACATCATCCAAACTTATACGGAATACCGTAATAAAAAAATATTTATGCATATAAGCAAAATAAATGGAATAATATTTACCAAAACAAGCCACAACACAAAATAGGAGATATACCACATGAGGAATTTCAAGATTAAAAAGCGCACAAAGCCCATATTTATTTCAAAAGCAGCATTCGTTAACGTTACTCTTATCGCAGGAATAACAATATTTATGGCGCTTGCAACCGTAACGGGCAAGCTCGTGTCCGACAATATGCTCCCGTCGGATTCGCCTGTGTTGAATCCGCAAACGCCAACACCTGATGTTACTCCAAACGCCCCCGATGATGCAACCTCTAAAAGCATCAGCATCCGACTTGATGCAAAGGATTACTACTTCGTGCAATTTGGCGTATTTTCAAGCCTTGAAAATGCGCGTTCATGCGCAAATTCAATCGTTTCAAAGGGTGGCGCGGGTTACGTTAAGGAGATTGAGGGTAAGCATTACGTATACGCAATGAGCTACACTCAAAATGACGATGCAAAAACTGTGGTTTCACAGCTCAAATCCCAAGGCTATTCCACAATGCTGAAGCGTTACTCGCATTCAGGCTTAAAGGTCGATCTTAGCGGCTCACCCACAACTCTTGACAGCTTAAAGAATGCTATCGAAGGTATTTCAAAAATTCCCGACGAGCTTGAAACGATCATATTCGATATCGACAAGGGCAACCTTAAAGGTGAGAGTATAACCGAATCTCTCACTCAGCTCAAAAACAAGATCAACGGCTACCTTGATATATTAAAGCTGTATTCAGAGCAGTCCGGAATATTTTCGGGCGCGGCTGAATACTGCACAGCAGTTAATGCGGACGTCGAGGGAGTGCTTGAGCTCACAGAAAACAGCTCACTTTCGCCATCTTTGAAATTTGTTTACATAAATTCCATTTTTGAGTTGATAGAATATCTTGACAATTGTGTAATAGAATGATAAAATATACACTAGAGAAATTATCAACAGCATTTTCAAAATACTGTTTAGAAAGTGTATATTATGGATCTTTTATCAGGACTTAATTCACAGCAGCAAGAAGCTGTGCAGCATACAGAGGGGCCACTGCTGATTCTGGCAGGTGCGGGCAGCGGCAAAACCACGGTTATGACACGCCGAATTGCCCACCTCGTAACCGACCTTGACGTTTATTCATCTTCAATACTTGCGGTTACCTTTACAAACAATGCCGCAAACGAAATGAAGGAGCGAATCCAAAAGCTCGTCGGTGACGACCTCACAAAAGGAATGTGGGTAGGCACGTTCCACTCTATTTGCCTCAGAATACTCCGCAGAGATGCGGGGCTTTTGGGCTATGATGCCAATTTTGTAATTTATGACGAGGATGACAAGAAAAAGCTCCTCACAGATTTAGCCCAAAAAGCGCAGATAGATACAAAATATCTCTCGCCGTCAGCTTTGCGCTCAAAGATATCCGAGCTCAAGAATAAAATGGTATCTCCGGAAGAATTTGCAAGAAACGCCGAAACCGATTTCAGGCTCAAAAAAATAGCTACGGTATATACCGATTACGTAAAAAAGCTCAAAGAGTCAAACGCCATGGACTTTGATGATATCATCATAAACGGCCTCACTCTCCTTGCAAATAATACCGAGGTTTTGGATTATTACCGCCGTAAATTCCGTTACGTAATGGTTGACGAGTATCAGGATACAAACGAGCCCCAATTCCAGCTCGTAAGGCTTTTGTCCTCCTACCACAGAAATATATGTGTTGTAGGTGATGACGATCAGTCCATCTACGGCTGGAGAGGTGCGGACATTTCCAATATCCTCAATTTTGAAAAGGAGTTTGAAGGCGCGCGCGTTATCAAGCTTGAGCAGAATTACCGTTCAACAAAAAGCATAATCGCCTGCGCAAACAACGTTATAAAGCACAATATCCACCGCAAATCCAAAACTCTTTTCACAGAGCTCGGCACGGGGGAGCACGTTATACTCTGTAACACTTATGACGAAAATGCCGAAGCTGAATTCGTTTGCCGTCAGATAAAAAATCTAATAGATAACGAAGCCTACACAACGGGCGAGATTGCAGTAATGTACCGCACAAACTCACAATCCCGTGTACTTGAGGATGCTTTTGTAAAATACGGCATAAAATATAATATGATCGGCTCCTTAAGATTCTACGAAAGAAAAGAAATCAAAGACATCATTTCATACCTGCGTTTTGCTGTGAATGAAAAGGACGAGCAGAGCCTTCTTAGAGTTGTAAACGTGCCTCCCAGAGGAATAGGTGAAAAAACGATAGAAAAGCTTCAGCAGGTAGCAACTGAAAACGAAATTCCGCTTTTTGCTGCAATGATGGATTCTGCCGATTACAATATCCTCACCGAAAAAATGTGCCAAAGATTGACCGATTTTTGTAACGTTTTCCTTGAAATATCCGCACTTGACGGCATTATGTCACCTGTAGAAATTATAGAGCACGTACTCAACAAAACTGGTTATATGGACTGGCTCAAGGAGTCCTCGGACAAGCTAAAGGAGGACAGAATTGCAAATATCGAGGAATTTGTTGCCGCGGCAGCTCAATATACAAACGATAACGGCGAGGAAGCAACACTTTCGGGCTTTCTGGAAAACATGGCTCTTGCATCCGATACCGACGACCTCGGTAAAGCGGGCGTAAGCTTGATGACCATTCACGCCGCAAAGGGCTGTGAATACCCTGCAGTATTCCTCACGGGTCTTGAGCAGGGGCTTTTCCCGCTTTCTATGGACGAAGAAGCCAAAAAAGAGGAGGAAAGACGTCTTTTCTACGTTGGCATCACACGTGCCAAAAAGCGTCTGTTCATAACTCATGCCAACAGCCGCTGGAGATTCAAGGACAGAGAACAAGCGCTCCCGTCCGAATTCTTGCGCGAGCTTCCAAAAGAGTGCATACAGTACGTAAATCCCACAGCGCAAGCGCGCCAGAGAGTTTATACGTTTGATGACGATACACCCACCGAGCGCCCCATAATGTCAAATTACGGCAAGCCCACGGGCTCATCGTTCAGCCACTCAAAAGCAAATCCCTACGCTTCTGCAACCGCATCAAGCCAGAGCCCTGCTCCCAAGTCGAGCGCACAGCCTGCGTCATCAAAGTATTCAGTTGGTGCAAGGGTAAAGCATAACCGATACGGTGAGGGTACAATAAAAGAGATCAAAAGCACGGGTAGTGTCACAGTTCTCGTAATTGCATTCGATGACGTCGGAATCAAGCAATTTGATGCATCGCTTGCAGTTCTTAAGGTTTTATAATAAAAATGAGAGGAAATTATGAGTCAGGAAATAAAAAATAAGATAGAATTCCTCAAAAGCGAGCTTTCTCGTCACGAGTATCTCTATTACGTAAAGGATGCCCCCGAAATATCCGATATTGAGTTTGATACCATGATGAAGGAGCTTGAAAAGCTTGAGGCACAGTATCCTGAATATAAAACAAGTGACTCTCCCACTCAAAGAGTTGGCGGCACGGCGGCTGAATCCTTTTTTGAGGTAACTCACAAGGTTCCTCTTTTAAGCCTTTCAAATACCTACAATGCCGACGAGATAGATGCATTCATATCCAGGATCGAAAAGACAGTTTCAAACCCTGAGCTTTGCGTTGAGTTCAAAATAGACGGACTTTCCGTTGCTCTCACTTACGAAAAGGGCATACTTACAAAGGGCGTTACGCGTGGCGACGGCGTTGTGGGTGAGGACGTCACTCAGAATGTAAGAACCATCCGTTCCATCCCGTTAAAATTAACCCAGCCCGTGGATGTGATCGTAAGGGGAGAGGTTTATATGAACAGAGCTGTATTTGCCGAGCTCAACGAGCAGCGTGAGCGTGAGGGCTTGCCGTTGTTTGCAAACCCGAGAAATGCCGCCGCAGGCTCTCTGCGTCAGCAGGATCCGTCGATAACAGCCCAAAGAAAGCTTGATATCTTCGTATTCAACACTCAGCTTTCGGATCACCCCATACAAACACATACCGAGGGCTTGGAGTATCTTTCGCATCTGGGCTTCAAGACCATATCACCCATTGCACTCGTCACAAGCGCAGATCAGATGCGCTCGGTAATTGACGAATGGGCAGTAAAGCGTTACGACCTTGAGTATGATATTGACGGTCTTGTGCTAAAATTAAACGACGTTGCTTCGCGTGAGATACTCGGATACACCGCAAAAGCTCCGCGATGGGCTGTAGCATATAAATTTCCTGCAGAGCAAAAGGAAACGGTATTATACGATATCACATTCCAGGTTGGCAGAACGGGGGCAATTACTCCCACAGCAGAGCTTGAGGGTGTGTTCATAGCAGGCACAAAAGTATCGCGCGCAACGCTCCACAATGAGGATTTTGTCCGCGAAAAGGACATAATGCTCGGCGATCACGTAATAATAGAAAAGGCGGGCGAAATTATTCCTGCGGTTGTAAGTGTAGTAAAAGAAAAGCGAAACGGTACCGAGCGTCCATTCCAAATGCCCGAGAATTGTCCCGAATGCGGAGCAAAGCTTGTGCGTGAGGCGGGCAGAGCGGCAACCTATTGCCCCAATCCCGAATGTCCTGCACAGATAGCGCGCTTGCTCATGCATTTTACAAGTCGTGATGCAATGGATATCACGGGTCTTGGTGAGCAAGTGGTAAAAAAGCTCCTTGATGAGGGCTTGATAAAGGATATTGCGGATATATATGCTCTCAAGGCGGAGGATATTGCAAATCTGTCGGGCATGGGTCAAAAGAGTGCTCAGAATTATATCAACGCCATTGAGCAGAGTAAGCAGGCAGGCCTTGCAAGGTTGCTCTACGCTCTCGGAATTCGTTACGTCGGCAAGGGTACAGCTCGTGCTTTGGCAGAAAATTTCGGCAATATTGACGCCTTGATAAATGCAGATTACGATGATATCCTTCAGACGGATGACGTCGGTGAAGTCATTGCAGTATCCGTAAAGGATTATTTCTCACAACCAAAAAATATTAAAATAATAGACCGCTTGAAGGCCTCCGGCGTTAAAATGACTGAGGAAAAGCACGAAACCAACACCCAAACGCTCATTTCGGGCAAAACGTTCGTCCTTACAGGCACTTTACCGACGTATTCACGCAAACAAGCAAGCGACCTTATCGAGCAGGCTGGCGGCAAGGTTACCTCGTCCGTAACAAAGAACACCGATTACGTTCTTTGCGGAGAAGCTCCGGGCTCAAAGCGCGACAAAGCCCAAAAGCTCGGCATTGCCATAATTGATGAAGATGAATTTAACAGAATGATTGGAAAATAAAACAAGGTACAAAAGATGAGATCAATAAAATTATTACTTGCAGTGGTGTTCATCATTTCACTCACGGCGTGCGCACCCGTGTCCTCTCCCGTGGTTGAAACAACGCCAACTGCAACTCCCGAAAGCAGTCCGGAATTTACTTTTTCCCCCATTATAATTGCAACTCCTACACCGGAGTTTACACCTGTGCCCACCATTGCACCTATTGAGCCACCAAAGGATCAGTTTATCTATCTTCTTGACGGAGTCGGTGACGGCGAATTCCCATATGCATGGACGGATGAAGTCGTTGCAACAGGTCCTATCGAATACGGCACAACAAATTCAAACTCCGTAAAGGCGATCAAGGAAAGGCTCACACAGCTTGGATTCTATTGCGGCGGAGTAAACGGCTCGTTCGATTCCAAATTGCGCACGGCAATAAATGAATTTCAAGAGGTCATTGGTGTAGAAAAAACGTCAAGAATAGAGCAGGAGCTCATCGATATTTTATTCTCTCCCAACGGCATCCAAGGGCTTGACACGACTGATTACGAGATAGTTGCAGGCTCACTTTCCGGAATGACGGTCTTTGTTGACGCGGGTCACGGCGGTAACGCAACGGGTACAGCAGAGGGCGCATTGGTAGAGAAGACCATAGTTTCGGAGCAGTCCTTCAGGATCAAGAGAATGCTTGAGTCTGCAGGCGCAAAAGTCGTAATGCTCAGATCCGATGATTCTCAGATATCCTTGACGTACAGATCTGCATATACAAATTATGTCGTGCTTCAGGATATGATATCGGATGCTCAAGAAAAAATATCCTCACTCAGACTTGATATCGACGAATTGCTCTCGTATACAAGCTTTACTTACTCTGAATTGAGAGAAGAATTCAAAAATCTCACTCTCACAAACAACGAGCTTTTTACCAAGAGCATAAATCTTGATTCTGCTATCGAATCTGCAAAAGCGCAGTATGGCGGCGACTCCAAAGAATATAACGATCTCTTAAAGCAAAGGGAAGACCTCAACAAAACCATTCAGGCTCACCGCTTAAAGCTTGACATCGCAAGAAAGAGATTCTATAATTATTCTCTTGACGTTGATTTTGATCAATACACAAGCGCCATTCGCAGCGAGATCACAGAGCTTGAAAGTTATTGTGCTAAGCTTGGCGAATACAGAGCGATGTTTGAGATCAACGTTCAGAATCCATACACTGAATACGAGGGCCTCTACGTAAAGACCTACGGCGACGACGGCAACAAGATCATCGAGCCCGCCCTTGCTGAGATATTCGATATTACGGGCGAATACTGCAAAAATCATAAATATGCGTTCATCTCCGTGCATATCAACGGTGTAGATAACGCTCCCAAGGTGTGCGGAACTGAAATATACGTTCGTTGTAAGAACAATCCCACAAGTGCCTACGGCATCAATAAGTATTACTATTCTGATTACGCGATCGAAGACCGTAACGCTCTTGCCTCATCAATCAAGGACGCATACGACACTATCCTCCCGTTAAAATGCTCCAAGCCCACAGTCATTAAGGATATGGACGCATTTGTTTTGAGAGAAGCAAACGTCCCGTCCATCCTGCTTGAAATGGGATACGTCACAAATCAGAGTGACCGTGTTTCGATGTTGACCCCCGAAGTCAGAAATAAATTTGCATACGGAATATATTTAGGTCTTTGTAATTTTTATTTGGGTTGAATTTAATTTTATAATGTGTTATAATATTATAGATACCACAAAGAATACCTGAAAGCAATTATCGACGTGTTTTAACGCCTTTACAAAAAGGAATATAGTTATGATTTTGGAAACAATTAATTCTCCTGCAGATCTCAAAAAGCTGAACATTCCACAGCTTGAAACTCTCGCAGGGGAGATTCGCGAGTTTCTTCTTGAAACAGTACCAAAAACAGGCGGACATCTTGCTCCAAATCTCGGCGTTGTGGAGTTGACTTTAGCTCTGCATTACGTTCTTGATGCCCCAAAGGATAAGATCGTATGGGACGTAGGTCATCAGTCATACGTACATAAAATACTTACGGGCAGGCGTGACCAAATGTCGACCCTGCGTCAATTTGGCGGGCTCAGCGGATTCCCAAAGCCCTCCGAAAGTGAATACGATTCATTCGCAACGGGTCACAGCTCCACTGCAATATCAGTCGCACTCGGAATGGCTCAGGCAAAAACTGACGATTCAAGAGTGGTTGCTGTTGTTGGTGACGGCTCCATGACTGGCGGATTATCGTTTGAGGGCTTGAATAATTGCGGACAGGCGGATGTTCCGATGATGATCGTACTCAACGATAACGAAATGTCCATATCAAAAAACGTCGGCGCACTCAGTAATCACCTTGCAAATATCCGTGCAAGCCGTCGATATAATTTAACAAAGGTTGTTGTAAAAAAGCATCTTGCAAAAATTCCGCTCATAGGCAAATACATCGTCAGATTTGCAGAGTGGCTGAAGAATTTTGCAAAATCCATACTCGTTCCTAACGTTCTTTTTGAGCAGCTCGGCATAAAGTACATTGGCATAGTTGACGGCCACAATATCAAAAAGCTCATCCGAATTTTTGAAAACGCCAAGGATCTTGATTCTCCCGTGCTTGTTCACGTAAAGACCGTAAAGGGCAAGGGCGACCCTATAATAGAGCAATATCCGTCGGAATATCATTCCGTGTCCGAAAATTGCGATATGGAATCCGTATATAAAAAGAAATTCAGCGAGCAGGATACTCCCACCTCGTTCTCTCTTGCAATGGGCAAAAAGCTTTGTTCTATCGCGGATGAAAACGATAACGTTGTTGCCATAACAGCCGCCATGACCGCGGGCACGGGGCTCACTTGCTTTGCAAACAAATACCCCGACCGATTCTATGACGTCGGCATAGCAGAGCAGCACGCACTCGCATCAGCTGCAGGCATGGCTTCAGCGGGTAAAAAGCCTTTTGTGGCGATATATTCGTCCTTTGTTCAGCGCGCATACGATCAGCTCATTCATGACGTCTGCATTCAGTCGCTCCCTGTAGTTCTTTGTCTTGACAGAGCCGGCTTAACAGGCAGGGACGGCGAAACCCACAACGGTCAGTTTGACCTTGCATTTTTACAGCATATACCCAATTTAACAGTATTTGCACCGTCAACCATCAGCGAGCTCAACCTCACTATGGACTATGCAATGACGTCCAACACTCCGGTTGCTATCCGCTACGGTAAAAATAATCCTTCAGAGCATGAGCTTGTCTGCGATTCTGCACAGAATTGGCGCAGTACCGAGCCCCATAACAGCGCAGATCCCGTGATATTTGCAACCGGTGCAACTGTCACCATGGCTCTCAATGCAAAAAAGCAGCTTTCAGAGCGCGGTATATCGGTAACAGTAGTAAATATGCTTTGCGTTAAACCTCTAAATTATCTAACACTTGATAGATTTTCGTCTTCAAAGCTTTGGATCACGGTAGAGGACGGCTGCATAATAGGCGGCATAGGCTCAAGCATTGCGGCATATGCATCTCAAAATGGATACTCTATAAAAGTCAAGTCATTGGGCGTGCCCGATAAATTCGTGCCCCACGGCACAACCGCTCAGCAGTACGGTATCTGTTCAATGACGGTTGACGATATCGTTAATGTAGTTACATCATCAAACTAAGGAAATAACATGGAATCCATAAGATTGGACATTCTCGTTACCGAAAAGGGAATAGCAAGGTCAAGAGAGGCGGCAAAGCGTCTTATAGAGGATGGGAAAGTCACGGTCGACGGAAAGACCGTTAATAAGCCCTCCAAGCTCGTTTCGTCAGATAGTATAATTGATGCGCAGGAGGAAAAATACGTTAGCAGAGGGGCTTACAAGCTCGAAAAAGCGCTGGATACGTTTGGCATAGACGTAACCGACAAATGCTTCATCGATTGCGGCGCATCAACGGGAGGATTTACAGACCTTTTGCTTCAAAGAGGTGCAAAGCACGTCTGGGCTGTTGACGTAGGCACTATGCAGCTCGTCGAAAAACTAAAAAACGATCCTCGCGTTACTTCCATAGAGAATACAAATCTTCGTTATATCGAAAGAGCTGATTGGATGGAAAATATAAGCGGCGCCGTCATTGACGTTTCATTTATATCGTTAACGCTCATTTTACCGAGATTATTCGAGCTACTTCCTCAAAATGCGTTCTACGTTGCGCTCGTAAAGCCCCAGTTTGAGGCTGGCAGAGCATCACTCAATAAGCACGGCATTGTCAAGGATAAAAAGGACCATATTTCGGTGCTTGAAAAGCTCAACGCTTTTTTAATTCAGAATTCATACAGTATTCACGGATTGACGTTTTCTCCCGTAAGGGGTGGTGACGGCAATGCGGAATACCTCATATACTTTTCAAGGTCACAAGAGGGCACTTTACAGCCTTTGAGTGATAAAATTATAAGCGATACCGTTCAATCGGCGTTAAAGCTTAATTAAGGAGGGCGTGCCATGGTACGGAATAACGGGATCATAGGCGTATATATCAATCCAAAAAAGGATCAGAGCGGCACAGCCAAAGCGCAGATATCCAAGGTGCTTGATGCTTATTCTGTAAAATATCGTTTTGTTGATGACGTAAGCCGTGGTCTTGAGGATATAGATCTTCTCATCGTTATGGGTGGTGACGGCACTATTCTATCGGTTGTTAGACAACTTTGCAATATGGATATTCCTCTTTTCAGCGTTAATATAGGAACGTTGGGCTTCTTGTCCGAGGTTGAGCTTGCTGAGTTTGAGTCCGCCCTTCCAAAAATAATTCAAGGCAAGGGCAATATACAGGAGCGACTCATGATAGAGGCAACTTGCGGTCAAGCAAAGCATACTGCTATCAACGAGTTTTGCGTAATGCCAACTGACAGACTAAAAATGGTTCACGTTTCCGTGTACGTTAATAACGATATGGCAGGCAGATTTGATGCTGACGGCATAATCGTTTCAACTCCCACGGGTGCAAGCGCGTATTCGCTTTCAGCGGGTGGCCCCATAGTGTACCCAACGGCTAATTGCCTTCTCATCACTCCCATATGTGCGCATTCGGTAACTGCGCGCCCCATAGTGGTCAATGCGGATGATACCATCGTGCTAAGATCGCATGAGCCCAATTTTACCCTTGCAAACGATTGGCAAACACAGACCGATTATTGCACAACAAATGACATTGTAATTAAAAAATCAGCCCGCACGGCAAAATTCATTACGCTCGGCGAGCATGGATTCTTTGACAGAATGAGAGAAAAGCTCATATATAATATCAGGAGAGGAAATTGACGGACTCCCGTCAAGCGGTGACGTTATGAAAAAC
>SVGF01000060.1 GCA_015056475.1 Clostridiales bacterium | reverse complement strand
CTTGTGAAAGCATCAGGTTTTTGCGAATGGCAATAGCTCTTTGTTCTGACTGCCAGAAAATTGCCGTTTATATCAAAAGTATCAAGCATTTCTTCCATAATTTCACCTTTAATAACAGGCGCGCTACACTTGCCGTAAACAAGCATGGCGCGCCACAATTTTTATTATTGTACCTTTCTTGCAAGAACTACAAGTCTGCCGTTTTTGTGAGTGAATTCGCAAGTAACGAGAGTTAAAAGGTCATCACCGTACTGAGGTGTAATGCCCGTATCAAAAAGATCTCTGCGCTTTACTTCCTTTATAAAAGCGTCAAAATCCTCTTTTGATTCAAATTCAACCTTTTCAGAAAAATATCTGTAATTGGTTGAATCGTTTGCATTATTCGCCTTTGCGTTGATCACCGCAAAAATCTCATAAGTACCGTAGCCAAGCTCAAACGTGTCAAAATTTACGTAGCGGTGGGACGCCCAATAGTTGTACTTTTTTCTCTGGTAATGGATCAGATTTGAGAACATCGAACCATTCTTCATGTGATGCCCGTAAAGTACGATATTGTCAACCTCGCCAAGATCGTAGCTTCCGTATACGTAAGGAACACCGTAGGCTGAGTATTTTCCGTAAAAATCTTTATAGAGGTAATAATGAATATCACTCTTGGTGTGCATTACGGGATAATTGATCTTTGTGCCGTCAACCGAAACCCAACCGATCATATCTTCATTCTGTTGTCTGAGCGAAGCATAAAGATCTTCAACCGATACGTCAGGTGTGGGTATTGGAGTAGGAGTAGGCTCCGGTGTTGGAACCGGCGTTGGCTCGGGGGTAACAGTGACCTCAGGAGTAGGCTCGGGAGTTGCACTCGGCAACAGCGACTGCATGGGAGTTGGCTCCACAGTCGGAATTGGAGTGGGTGCTACCGTTGGTATAAGAGTTGGCGACGGAGTTGACGATGGCGTAGTTTGCGGTATGGTTATGGGAGGCCTTGTGATCTGCACCTGACCTATGATATCGTCCCACGTGTTCTCGTTTCTGCTTGCCATGATCCTTTCATACGCAATACCCGACGCTGACACCAAAAGCAGAAGTATAAAAAACACTCTTACACAAATAAGCACCTTTTTATCAGAAAACCAAGTTCTGATCTTTTGAAAAATCTTACTCATTTTTTCTTACCCTTATTCTTTGAGTTTTTTGCATTGCCCTTGAATTTACCCGGTTTGAAAAGGATGTTTTCTCTGAATGCCTCAATGTCCTCATCGCTGTTGAAAGATGATTTTGGCACTATCAGTGCCGCTTCCTTGTTAACGTAAACAAGGAACATCTTTCTCGTTTCTATTACCTTATACAGCTGTGACCATGCAAGATCAAATCCGTTGCCGTCTGCATCGCAATGCATATTTCCCTTTGTAAAGGTATAATGAAACACAGGCTTACTGTCTTCAAGCTTTGCCGTCTTTACCATGCGGATGATATTATTTGCAACAATGTAAACAAACGCCACAATGCCGATCGCAAGCACAAAAGCAAGGAATGTATTTACCTCGCCTGTTTTTTGCCACTGAGAAATCAATGCCACAAGCAGTGCAGCGTCCATTATGAATATAAAAGCATATATCCATGCAAAGCGATAGGAATGATACAATTGGAATGCGTAATAATCCTTTTTTGTTGTATTTACGTCAACGTTTATTCTCATTATTAATACTCCTCATGTATTCTCTTATTTCTGGTTTGGAGCTTTATTGCCTGCTTGAGATTCCAGCAAAGAGTTGAGAGGTCGTTAACGTCAGAGCAACCACCCCTCCATTCATCCCTGTTCAGCTCATGTGACCAATTTGTATTATACACATAATGAGGTTGCTCGCCGACTGCAAGGTATCCATACTCTACGCCTTCGGTAGCAAACTGCTGAAGTGCATAGCCATACGCGATCTCTTGAACCTTTTTAACAAGCGCATCGTCCGTTTCGTCCGCAAGTATCTTTAGCTCGTAATACGGGAATAGCCAATCACAGCACTGTTCCTTGGATGAAATGATCGAAGACCCTACTGTATATATATCGGTCTTATCAAGCTTTGAGTCAGCCTTTAAGGGGTAACCGATAACGTTTACGTAAAGAGCAAGCCACTCAGAAGCCGAAAGTGCTGCCTTAAGGAAACGTTCATCGTCGATGGATTCAAAGCAATCCATAGCCGCAATAATGAAATTTACGTAGGATATCTTGTTACAATCACTTATCTCATAGAATTTCTTTTTTTCGTAGAAAAGCGAATTCTTTTCGATAACTGCATCGTAATACTTGAACAGGCAATTACTTGCATATCTGAGGTATTTATTGTTTCTTGTGATCTTATACGCTCTTGAAAGCGCACATATACAATTCATACCCGAAGACGACTTATCCTTTGATCCTATATTGCCGTCAGCAAGCCAGAACTCGGGATAAAGCCCTGTTTTGTTGAATCTGCGCTTTGTGCAAAGAAAATTACATCCATCCGTAAGAAGGCTCATCCACTCATCGGGAACTTCAAGGAAATACTGCTTGAATAACAGTATTATATCAGCAATATAGCAAAGCAATCTGCCGAATTCATCGGAAGGGATCACGTCGCCCTTACTCGAATTCTTCCATGTATTATCCTGTGCATCAAAATAAAGCTTGCGAAGACCTCTTTTTGATACGGGGGATGATCTGATAAAAAATTCTATGCATTTTTTTGCGCGCAAAATCCCCTCGCGGTCACCGCTTGTAAGCGATGCGGCGGCATCACACCACGCTGCACGAAGGTTTTCGATCGTCCAGTCGGCTGAATGCTCTGAATAAGACTGCACGGGCTCGTTTTCCTGAGCGTTGACTGCGTTGAGCAATCTTGTGTACCCCACACAAACACCGTCATCATAAAAACGATTAACGAGCGCGGTGCGCTTGAACTTAATATAATCGTTGATCGGCACAGTTTGCAGACCCTTTGGACGGTATATATTATAACACTTGCCCAAAAGATTTGTAATGTCGTTTTTATCTCGGGAATCTCTCCATCCCGAAACAAAGAATTTCTTTGATACAGTTTCGCCGGGTGCCAGATCAAAATAACCTCTGCCGTATTCAACGACCGACGTCTTATTTGCCAGAACCATATCCTTTTTGCCTTCATACATTACTGTGCCCGAAAGCAATAGCATGTAGAAAGTATTTTCTTGCTTTACAAAGCCCAAGCTCCAGGATGAAACGGTTTTGAACCTCGAAGGCAACGAGAATATCGCCATATTTGTGCAGCTCGAATGCTTCATATTGGCAACGCTTACAACGGGCAAGGTTAATCTGTGCTCCTCTGCAACGTATCCGCCGTTGTTGATATGCTCACCGGAAAGCTCGCCGTTTTCATTTACGCCGTGCAGATTTACAACAGGAGGAATTATAACCTTTAAGTTATGATGGGATTGCGCAGGTATTGCAATTCCGAGCATAAGATCCTTTAGTGTATCCTGAGATACGTTTTCCCATTGGCAATCAAACAAAAGGTCGTTAAACGGAGTAAGCATAACGTCCACAACGACTTTTATCCGTTCGTTGCGCATATTAAAAATGATATGCTCCTTTTGCTCATCTACGCTCGTAATAACAAATTTTATCCTGTCAAGCGACCAAGGTCTGCCAACGGACATTCTTAATGCATCGTAAATATCGACCTCAAAATATACGCCGCTGTTGTACGTATCTATTTCACCGTTCTTTGCAATTATATTGTTACTTTTTTCGTTGCGTACAAGAACTTTAACAGTATTACCCGTATATTTATAGGTCAAATAAAAATCATTTCGCGCCATGTTTTTTCCTGAACTCTGCGATAGACATTCCCGTGTGTTTCTTGAACAAGCGCAAGAAATAGTAGTGCTCGTCATATCCGCAAAGGTCTGCAAGCTCATCAAGCTTTATGTTTCTTTCTATATTATTGATAAGTATTTGCTCTGCGTACTGCATCTTTTTTCTGTCATAGAATTGTTTTGCAGTTTCACTCGTTGCGTTCTTAAACTTTTTGCTTACGTTTGATCTTGTGATATCAGCAGACATCATAAAGTCCTTGATCGTATAATTCGGCTTTGTGATATTTGATATGATATCAGCCTTGTAATCATTAACTTCACTTTCTACGACTGTCAACTGCTTTAACAGATCGATCTTTTTGAAAACAAGCCTGCACTGATCCATATAAATCGATGATGCATCAATCGTACAATCAAGCTGACCGTAAACTATCATCTCCTTAAAGCCCGTGCCGAAATCGAATATTTCGCTCTTGGGGAGGACAAAAAGCTTATCCTGTGTAAAGTATTCATCAGTTTCAAACATTACTCTTGTAAAGATAACGTCATCCTTTGCGTGCAAACGGCAAACTTCCGTGTGCGGAGGAACGTACACAAGAGAACCATCGTGTATCTGATAACGTCTGTCAGCAACTGTGAGTCTGCCCTCGCATTTTACGCAACAAATAAACTGCGGATAATCCTTATTTGCAAAATCGTTGTGTGTAAGATCGCTGAAAATCATTGCTGTAATAATATTTATCATATTCATACTTCCTTTCCGATGAGTATATCATTGAAAATATTGCTAAAACTCATCTATATATATTGTACCACAAAAACATTAGAATAACAATATATTTTTATAAAAAATTTATAAAAACAGTAAAGTTTTTTTCAATATCCTAATAAAAAACGCTTTATCGGACTGATATAATAAAATATATCTCAATTTAAAATACTGTTGTAAGCATCCCTCACCGGGCGAATATATTTTTTACTGTAGGGCAGAACAAAAACCTCACACGCGTAAACCGAGAAATACTGCGGCAATTACAGCAGCACAAGCATCTCTTGAGAATATAAACCTAACACCTTTTGGGAGGATTTTTGCCGCTCACTGCAAAGGTTTTTAAAAACTTAACAATATTATTTATATCCTCTTTGCGCCGTCGATCCGTAAGAAAGAAACCCGTTGCAATGAATTATATATTGATACTATACACACAAGCATGCCGAACATGAATTTAATATGAATATGAGTATTCCGCTTGACAACCCATATAAATAGTGGTATAATAATTTCACCAACACGGTCAGTCACATAATTCCATAGGAGAATATCATAATGAAGAAAATAAGAGTAGCTATCGTTGGTTGCGGTGGCATTGCAAGAGGCAAGCATATGCCCTCGTTGGCAAAGGTAGAAGAATGTGAAATGGTCGCATTCTGCGATCTTATCGAAGAAAAAGCAATAGATGCAGCTAAAAGGTACGGCATTCCCGGCGCTAAGGTCACAACGGATTATATGGAGATAGCTAACGATCCCGATATCGACGTTGTTCACGTATGTACTCCAAACCGTTCACACTCAATCGTTTCTATAGCCTGCCTTGAAGGCGGTAAGCACGTTATGTGCGAAAAACCCATGGCAAAAACAGCGGCAGACGCGCGTGCAATGCTTGAAGCTGCCAAGCGTTCCGGTAAAAAGCTTACTATCGGCTATCAGTGCCGTCAGGGTTCTACAAACATACAGGCAAGAAATGCAGTTAGGGATGGCAAGCTTGGCGAGGTCTATTTCGCAAAGGCTCATGCGCTCAGAAGACGCGGCGTTCCCACGTGGGGCGTATTCCTCAACGAATATGAGCAGGGCGGCGGTCCGTTGATAGATATGGGTACACACGCTCTTGATCTTACGTTGTGGGTAATGAATAATTATGAGCCTTATATGGTAGTGGGTTCAAAATTCAGAAAGCTTGCAGACACTCCAAATGCAGCTAATCCGTGGGGATCATGGAATCCCGATGAATATACGGTTGAGGATTCATGCTTTGGCTTTATTAAGATGAAGAACGGTGCTACTATCATTCTTGAGTCCAGCTGGGCTATTAACCTTACGGACGTTGATGCAAACTGCTACACACTTGCAGGTACTAAGGGCGGCCTTACAACCAAGGGCGGACTGGTATTCAACGGAGAAGAAAACGGCGCACTCTACACACGCAGAATGGAAAAATGCGGCTCTGTTGCATTCTACGAAGGCTACTCAGATGACGAAGGCGAAAGCGAAGCAAGACAATGGATCCGTGCTATTATCAACGACACCGACCCAACTGTTCTTCCCGAGCAGGCTTTGGTAGTATCCGAGATCCTTGAGGCTATCTATAAGTCCTCCGAGACAGGTACACCCGTATTTTTTGATTGATAAGCATTAAAATTTCGGACTACAGTACCCAAAAAGGTATTGCAGTCCGTTTTGCATAATAGGTATTAACACGAATATAATATTATAAAAGAAGAAAGGCATACAAATATTATGATAGAAAAGATCTCATTTTCACAAGCAGCCGCACTCGCACTCCCCAAAATGGCAAACGGCGGTGTATTTTTGACTTCAAAGCTTGATAACAAAGTAAACACTATGACTATAGGCTGGGGCGGAATCAACGTTTATTGGGGTAAACAGATATTTGAAGCTCCCGTGAGATTTACAAGACATACGCACCCTATGATCACTAAAAGCGGTGTGTTTACCGTTTCGGTCCCGTTGGACGGCGAAGACATGAAAAAGGAGCTTGCATACTGCGGTTCACACTCCGGTGCAAAGGAAGACAAGATATCCGCTTGCGGCATTACACTTTTGGACGGACAAGAGGTTGATTGCCCCGTAATTGCAGGTTGCTCATTGCATTTTGAATGCAAGGTGCTTGGTAAGGCAGACCTTTGCGGTGAAGACCTTTCAAACGAGGTTGACGGAAGATGGTACAAGGATAAGGATTATCACACTATATTCTTTGGAGAGATAGTCGCTTGTTATCTGGTGAAGTGATCAGGAGCGCTTCATCTTTGCTTTGAATATTACCGAGAACAGCAAGCCAAAGAACATTGCGGCGGTAAGCCCCGCTGCCGCACCCTTGACAGCACCGTAAGCTATACCAA
This sequence comes from Clostridiales bacterium, assembly GCA_015056475.1. GTDB lineage: Bacteria > Bacillota > Clostridia > HGM11327 > HGM11327 > SIG351. The sequence continues at coordinate 6,249 of SVGF01000060.1, read as the reverse complement.
GTGCGCCGCTTTCGTCAATGGCTTGTCTTATGCCCTTGGCCAAGGAATAGCCAAACCCTGTTAGCGGTACGGTTGCGCCCGCGCCCGCCCATTCAACTAAAGGCTCATAGATTCCTATTGCAGTAAGAACTACTCCCGCTACAACGTAGCCCACAAGTATTCTGGCGGGAGTAAGTGTTGTTTTATCCATTAAAATCTGCGCGATCACGCAAAGCGATCCGCCAACTGCAAATACTCTCAAGTAAGTGCTGAATATATCCATAGTTTATTCCCTTTCGATCGCCACGGCGTGCGCTATACCGGGGATGCTTTCTTTTTGATTTATCAAAACAGGATTATGAAGCGCACCTGTAGCAACAAAAAGCACTCGTTTTACGTTGCCGAGTTCAAAATCCTTTATCACCTTTCCCATATACAATGCAGAGCATCCGCAACCGCTTCCACCGGCAAGCACGCTTGTGTCACCCTTGAACAGCTCGCAACCGCAATCTGTATAACGGGATGAAAATTCGTTGAATTCGTCACAAAGCTCGTCTGCCACTATGCTTTTGCCGTACATTCCAAGATCTCCCGTTAGTATGAGATCATAGTATTCGGGAGCTCGGTTTGTTTCGTCAAAATGCGCTCTTAACGTGCTTATTGCCGCGGGAGCCATAGCTGCGCCCATATTATTGGCGTCGGTTATTCCAAAATCCACAACTCTGCCGGTTGTAACGTGAGTTATAGAGGGCAAGCCCTGCCTGTGCTCGGACAAAACAAGTGCAGCTGAACCTGTTGCAGTCCATTGAGATGACGCAGTGCGCTGAACACCCATTTCAAGAGGATAACGGTATTGTCTTTCCGCAGTACAAAAATGCGAGCCCGTTGCCGCAATAACGTTTGTTGCAAATCCGCCGTCAATAAGCATTGATGCCACCGACAACGAAAGTGCCATCGTTGAGCAAGCACCGTACAAGCCTATAAACGGTATTGCGTTTTCACGTGCGGTATAGGATGACGTCACTATCTGATTCAAAAGGTCACCCATAAGCATATAATCAATATTGGATTCGAGCATTTTTGTTTTTGTAAGAACTGTATTGATCGCCCGTTGAAGCATACTCCTCTCCTCTGCTTCCCATGATGAGAGATTGAGCTTTGTCTGGTCAGCATCAACGTCAACGTATTTTCCTATTGGTCCGAGGTATTCCTTTCTTCCCGAAACCGTGCCGATACCAAGTATCGATGGAGCCGATGGAAGACGTATGGTCTGAGGACCGAGTCGTTTTTCTGTCATTGGTAAATTCCCTTCTTTTTTTATTATTGTTACCCGACGTTTACAAAATATACTTTATCACAAAAAATATCTGCTTTTATCGGTATTGAGCAAATATTTTCTTGCTTCATCGTCAAACAATACAGAAAATGCAAGGTCTATCAATATCTCTTCGCCGAACCTGTGGAGGGTGCTCTTTTTTGTGTCAAGGAATCCACGAATCACGTCAAGTGTGCATTTTGCCTGATATCTCATACGTATGTATTCCTGACGTTTAAGTGACATTTTTGAAATATCATTCTCAATGCATCGGAGAATATTACCAACCTCCGCCAAAGGTATGGGGGAATACAGTTTATTTACGCTTACGGGAGAATTTGTTTTCATCTGGGTCTTGTAATCATATTCACGGCGAAGTATCTGACGGTGGGACAAATAAAACTCGATTATACCTATAACAGTATTCTTGTCAATGCGCATACACCCTCCGTCAATATCCAAGGCAACGGTAAATATTATCTACGGAAACTCCAAGGCAGGCTGACAATCTTTTTGCATAAAAATAGTTTATGCCTCTGTTTCCGTTTTCGATATTGCAATAATGCGAAACCGATATTCCAAGCACGTTTGCAACCATTGCCTGAGTGAAGCCTTTTTTGACGCGGTAATCTTTCAGTGAATTGTTTTCTCTTTGAGTGATCATATAATTTTCCTCCTGATAATTATCAAGTTAACATTTTGTTAACTTTAAGTATTATACCCTAATACCGCATTTATGTCAATAATATTATTATAAAACGTTTTTTCGCCAAATTTCGACAAATTTCGACAATTTTCGCAAAAATATTATAAAAAAGAATTGAAAAATCTTTTCAAATTGAATATAATATATACAGTAAGCAAAACCAAAAGGACGGTAATAACAGTTATGAGCATCGGTGAAAGATTAAAGCAACTGAGAATATCACACGGCTTGACGCAGGAGCAAGTGGCAAAGCATATCGGCAGCACCAAAAGTTGCGTAAGCATGTATGAATCGGGAAAGCGTATTCCCGGAAGAAACACTCTGCCCGTTTTGGCGCAACTGTTTTCGGTTACGGTTGACTATATTATAAGCACACCAAGTCTTGCGCTTAACGAAACCTCATCCGAATACAAGGTTTTGCCCGAGATCCCAACTTATGAGAGCATTGACGATCTTATTGCAGAGAATAATTCATACGCAACCGCAAACGGTCTTTTGGCTTGTGTTGCTCAAAAGGATTGTTATTATATCTCCTACCCCACCGAGCTTGGTAATATGTGGTTACTTATCGGGGAATATTCCGACGACGTGCAATGCAAGGTTGCAATAGTCAAGGACAAAAAAATTGCTTTGATAGATTCTTGTGATATAGAAAAATTCAAGGATAATAAAATATTGGGCAGAGCGTACAATATGACTTATATTTTATAACGTTTTTCCGTATGAAAGCTGTGGACTTTATTGTATAATTGAACTGCGCACGATATATGCGCGGAAGGATGTGTTATACGTGAAAGGTTCCACCCTTAAAGATAAAGCATTTTGTATATATCTGAATTCCGGAGGGGCAATTACCAAAAAGGAGATTGCACAAAGGCTTGGGATAACGCCGAGAACAGTTTCAAACTGGTCAAAGGAAGGCGATTGGGATTCAATGCTCAACGTTCTGTCCAATGACGATACCGACAAGCCGTGCGACCTTAATGCATCATCGGTTATAGGTCTTTTACCCAAGCAAACTGCTCACATAATGAGCGTAATTGACGGGTCAAGCGCGGTTGACATTCTGTGGCAAAATATATTGCTTCAATATGCGGCGATAATCCGTGCACAGCAGCTTATGTTTGTTGATAACGACGAGATACTTTCGCTTGAAAAGAGACATATCAACGACGGTGCAAGCTATGCAAACGAATGGGAAAACATAACGCCCTGGGCAAGGTATAAGGACTTTTTGGAATCGCAGAGCAAGGCTATGAACGTGCTTTGCAATATGCTGAACAAGTTTGAGGATTACAAGCGAAAAGGCTTGGTAAACCGTGAGCTTGTTGCAAAGATAGACCTTATAAAGCACAAGACCGGTGCGATGACGCGCGAGGATGCAAACCTAACGGTAGTTACTTGTATTCCGAGAGCCGAGAACAGTTCCTCCGAGGAAGAATAAAAGAGAAAAAACCAAAAAGCACTTCTACAGACCTTTAATTCTGCAGAAGTGCATTTTTGCTTCAGTTCAATTCAATTTATCCAATAAAAAGTGTGGTTGCTCACCAATTACAACACAGTTTGTCACGTCGTAAATATCGCCCCACTCGTTTTTGTAGGTTTCAATAAACTCCTGCTCGGATGCAAAGGTTATCTGCTTGCCATACCACGGCTTTGAAAACTGCGGAGTAAGCTCAAGATATACTGTTTTCCCCTCTGCTTCAAACGTCAGTATGGTATGAGCCTTATTCTTATCCTTATTGTGTAAAAGCCATATTCTGCTTTTAACGTTCAGCTCATCCAGCATATGCTTCATCAACACAACTGCATCAATGCAAGTACCCAGCCTCTCATCCATTGTAGCTTTAGGCTCTTGCACAGTATATATCGTGCATGACAATTTGTAATACTCGCTGTCAAAGCCACGGCTCGTATCGGGCAGATATCTTTTGCCGTCTGCCGAAAAGCCGTATTCATAGCCGTTATTATACAACTCAGCTCTTAAAATGTCGCATATTTCGTTAATATTCATAAAAGCATGCCCTTTCAAGTCCTGCAATGTTCGGACTGTGCAATGATATCATTCTCTTGCCCTCAAGAGTGTTAAATAGCATTGCGTGTCCACCGTCAAAATCAAACTTGCTTCCACCATGCTTCCATTCACCGAGCAATGAGTCAGCCTCGGCTTCAAGCACCATATATCTGCCTTTATAAAAGCTTGACCAGATCATTTTTACATTACCATCCTCTCGCCAGAGAAACGGTCCGTCTGTAACGTATGTGCCCTTGCCTTCTTCCAATTCGCTGACTTCAGGGTTGTCACTTGCCTTAAAGAGTAATTTAGGCTCTCCTGCAGGTGCGGAAAAATTCTCATTGAGGGGCATTGCCCACATTTCGCCGTCACCTACTTGGCTCCATTCGTGACAGAATATCATATACGGCTGATCGTTTTCAACAAATAAGGTGCCGTCTATGCACTCCCATTCAAGAGGAGTGATTGGCTCTGCAGAAAGTGGCTTAAAGTGTCCGTTTGGTGTATCGCACACAAATATCTGTGAGCCACGACAGTGATCAGGTGCAAAGCATGAGCCAAACAAATAGTATTTTCCTTTGTACTTATGCAATTCTGCTGCCCAAAAATCTCTGTCAGCCCAAAAATTGATTCCGTCACTCTCAAAAAGGGTGAACGGTCCTTCAAATTTTTCAAGATCATACGATTTGTAGCATGAAAATGACGGATAAGTTGACATTGAATTTTCTTTAAGTGCAGTCGTACCGTACATGTAGTAACAGCCTTCGTCTGCATCCGTATAAATAAACGGATCTCTTATTCTTATATCTTCACGTTTTAACATAAAGGCCTCTGATGGTTGTTTATTAATCGTTAATTGCCACAGTTGCATTTTCTTTCTTTATAGCAAAGCTCATTTGTGCAATCGCTTCTGTCAACCCAATTAACGATATTGTCAACAGTTGTCTGCGCAATATTGTTGAGTGCCTCTCGGGTAAGGAACGCCTGATGCGAGGTAACTATAACGTTTGGCATTGAGAGTAATCTTGCCAACGTATCATCCGCCATGATGTGTCCGGAATTATCCTCAAAGAAGATATCCTCCTCTTCCTCGTAAACGTCAAGGCAAGCAGCACCTACTATTCTCGATTTAATAGCCTCAAGCAATACATCTGCATCAATAAGCGCGCCTCTTGATGTATTTATTATCACCACGCCTTTTTTAAGTAAATGCACAGTATCATTTCCGAGAATATGATACGTTTCACTCGTTAACGGGCAATGGAATGAAATGATATCACTTTCGCCGTACAATCTTTCAAGGCTTACGTATTCGCAGTTAAGGCTATTATCGGGGAATTTGTCATAAGCAAGCACCTTCATGCCAAAGCCGTTGCAAATATTGATAAATATCTTACCAATCTTACCCGTACCTACAACGCCAACCGTTTTGCCGTATAGATCAAAGCCCGTCAATCCGCTGAGTGCAAAATTAAAGTCCTTTGTTCTGTTGTATGCCTTGTGTATTCTTCTTACAGACGTCAAAAGCAGAGCCATTGCATGCTCAGCCACCGCATAGGGTGAATATGCAGGAACGTGGAACACCTTTAGCTTCCCGCAGGCATATTTGAGGTCAACGTTATTGTATCCTGCACATCTGAGTGCAACAAATTTAATCCCAAACTCGCAAAGCTTATCTATTACAGGAGCTGTAACGTCATCGTTTACGAATACGCATACACCGTCGTAGCCGTTGGCAAGCTTTACTGTATCCTCGTTCAATTTTGTTTCAAAGAACTTAAACTTAACGCCCGCCTTCTCGCCGTATTCCTCAAAGCAAGGCTTGTCATACTGTTTTGCATCAAAAAATGCTATTTTCATTTTGTTCCTCTCGATTATAAAAGTTTTATAATATTATCGGTAATATCAAAGCATACGTTTGCAGAAGCTTCAACCTGCAGGTCAAATTCTTCTTTTCCGCCTTCAACGGAGTCACTCACCGTTTTTATCATAAGGCACGGAATATTGTTTCTGTTGCATGTGATGAGTATTCCCGCAGACTCCATTTCGCATATATCCGCAGAAAATTTTGCGCTGATGGCTCGCTTTTCGTTTGGATCTGCAACAAATTTATCCGCAGATGCGCAGGTCACAGTCTTTAAGTCGGGGTATAATTTTTTGGCAATACCGATAAGATTTTTATCCGCTTCAAAATACAAGCTGTCCGTACCCGGATACTGCCCCTGAGGGTGGTGC
>SVGF01000059.1 GCA_015056475.1 Clostridiales bacterium | reverse complement strand
GGAAATCTCCGCCGCCTTTATCATAATAGGCTTCTCGCTCATATGAAAGAAATACCGACGGCTTAAGTTTTCCGTAAAAGTCGATAAAATAATCGACTTCTCGGGAGATCTGTGTGTTCACGGGACACGGATTTTCTCGGCATACCCACGACATAGCATCCGCTTCACACAGCGGAAGTCTGCGCTTGTAGACCACCTTCTCGTATTTCTTTTTCAGTTCCACGAATACCGTGCTGTAGGCGGTTGCCTGGGAATAACTTCGTATTCGTATCTTTTCTTTATAGGCAGGTTTCTCGATGGAACGCCTGATCAATCTGTAACTGTCGGTATCGAAGTAGATATTTCGTATCGTTTTTCTGCCATACTTGTCAAGTTGCATATACGGCGACATTGCTTCAAGTATTTTCTCTTTCTGTTCGAGCGTGAGCATATATTTTAGTTCATACCGCTTGAACACCGTTTGAAACGCCATACGAAATCCCCCTTTCCCATTTTATAAGGTGATTATATCACGGCTCGCTAAAGATAGTCTAAAGATTTTAGGGCAGAAAGAAAATAAGGATAGGTTTTTCGCCTATCCTTATTGTGAATTATGTATCTGTATCTTTATATTTATAAAAAAACCACCGCAAAAAATTTTACGGTAGTTTGATCATTCATCATTAACACATCAAACCTGCTTCAACCTATACTCCCGTATCAGATCAAGCGCTTCCCACGGTAACACACCCTCAACCACTGCAGCTTCAACCTGTGACGACAAGTAATCCGCATACGGCAATAGAGCAACGATGTAATGCCAATCCATATCACCGTCAAGTATTCGGTTGAAAACGGCATATTTGGATTCTTTTGTAAGCAGAGGAATGAATTTTTCAATCATTTCATCACTGATGTCATCAAAAGTAGCATTTTCGATAAGACGAACTACACTGTCATCATTCAGATATTCAGCTAAAGCTATTACATTTGATATATCTATCCCCTTGGATTCAAAGCCTGTTGAAAGCTTAGTCAAAACGCTGGGCTTGAGCAACGGTGCAAGATTTACAATATCAACTATATTATCGGCAACCACGTTTTGATCTCCGTTTGCTACGCTCTTTAATATTTCAGATTCGCCATTGGTAGCCCCGCCATAGCCTATGAGCTTATCCAATGTTATGCCGTACAGATCGGACATCATAACAAGCACGGAAATATCAGGAAAGCTCTCCCCTCTCTCATATTTTGATACAGCCTGACGTGTAAGGTTCAATCGGTCTGCAACCTCGTTTTGAGTCATGTCTGCATTCTTTCTGAGCGTGGATATTGCCTTGCCAAATTTTACGGTATCAAACATATCAAGCACCTCCTATGTACTTAAATTATAGCATCAAACATAAATATTGTCCAGCAACAATTAGTTGCGCGCATGGTTAATTATTATCTTATTTTAATAACAAAATTATTCAATATTGAAATATCAGCCCCTATATGCTATAATTATTACATCCGCAACCTGTAGTTTACAAATTGCCGCGCGCCGTATGCAGACAAATTCCGGCTTTGATGCTATAATTTATGCATACAGAAAGGAGATCCATATGACGTTTGCAGAAAAGCTATATCAATTACGAAAGCAAAAGGGGCTTTCTCAGGAGCAATTGGCTGATGAGCTCGGAGTATCCCGTCAGGCAATATCAAAATGGGAGGGTGGAGCCTGCCTGCCCGAAACTGAAAAGCTTGCTCAGCTGAGTGACTTTCTCGGTGTAAGCATTGATTATTTGTTGAAGGATAACACCGATGCGGTATCCCCCGTCGAAAATATGCCAACAACCAAGACCAAAGCCAACACAAGCAAAATTTTGAGCATTGCATTTTTCTGTGCAAGCGCTGTATGCATTGCAATGCTTGCAGTCTGCTTTATTCTGAATGAAAACGGGTTCGGATTCAACGGCGCCATAAACGGCGTTGACGGCTCATCGGTAATAGTATTCAACGAAAAAGCAATATTTATCACTTTGGCAAATATATTCTGCGCGTTGGGGATAGTCTTTCTCGTTAAGTATTTCTTGAGGAGGAAATAATCATGTCAAAGCTAAAAAGAATCAGTAATTTATTTTTTACTTTGAGCAGCATGCTGTTCGGTGCAATGATCGCATCAGTTACGCACTCATATTTTAGTAATTTGCACGCAATCGAGTATCACTACACAAGCGCACCCGCAGAGATTGCATTTTTATTGATAATACCGTATGCTGTTGCAATAGCCTTGTGTCTGGGCATAGGTTATGTTTTAAGAAGAAAAGCTTCAAAATAACAAAAAGCACCGAGGAGGTATCCTTCCATAAAGCAGGCTTTATCTAACAATAAAGAACCATCTTCGTAGGGGCGTTCTGTGAACGCCCGCGGACGAACGCAGTTCGTCCCTACGCCAAAAGGACAGAGAACATGACAATTTCTCTGTCCTTTTCATATGCCTTGCCTCGCAAGGTATAATGTGTTACACCTTTCAGCTCTACTGTCGGGCGACAATATAGATTATAACACATATCAACAGAGCTAGTAAGAGTGGCATTGGCGAATAAAACTACCCAACTTCCTTATGAGAAGTTGGGCAATCCGGTGCTTATTATTACTTAAGTCTTTGTATAAACCATACAGCGCCCTGTTTCTTTTCAAGGGACTGTGTGAATTCCCTAAGCTCCTCTGCAGGCTTGGTAAAGCTTTCACCCGTGAGAGGATTTTCAACAAAATAATCAAATCCATCCTCTACGGCAAGCTTTGCTGTGAATGAATCCTGCTCGCAGTCGCGGTTACGCAAGAACATTACAAAACCATCGCCCTTTTCGGGATCGTAGAAGTGCTCACACGTAAAGCAAGTCAATTCTTCATCGTACTTAATTTTCATCTGACGGTAATAATCACCCCTCAGCTGAAGCTCCGCAGCTCTGCGCCAAATGGGTGTCATTTTGCGGCCGATCTCAAATTCTTCCTCTCCCGCCCAGCACTTTGGCATAAACGTTACTGCAGGTGCCCAAGCCACAAACCAAGTATATTCGTCAACTTTTTCTGAATCGGACCATGTATGAGCTCTGAAGTACGGCATCCATTCAAAGAGCATGAGATGTTGTCTTTGCTTTTGTGCGGGATCGTTCAATCCTACGTCGGTATATTGGAAAGACACCGAGCGACGAAGCGTTTCAAGATCGTTTCTTCTGCCGCCACCTGCACAGGAATCAATGAATAATCCGGGATTGCGTAGCAAAAGCTCGTCCCAGAATTTATAGTAGCCCTGAATACACAGATTTTCAATTGCACCCAAACGGTCATAAGCTTCATTCAGCCTCCAATAGCACCATGAATTAAAATTGAAATCCTGTCTGTAACACTTGATATTCCACTTTTTAATTAGAGTATCTATCCTGTTTATCATCCAATTAAGAGCTTCGGGATTACCGTAGTTGAACATATCCTGTCCGGCGTAAGTGCCGTCCTCATTTTTCCATTTGAGTAAAAATTCCGGATGCTCGTTATATATTTCAGTACCTTGAACTACTCTCTCGGGTTCAAACCAAACCATGAGGTCAATATCATTTTTCTCGCACTCCTTGCCAAGAGGTCCAAGTCCGTTATTTGGCCAACGCGCAGAATCCTCTTTCCAAGTGCCAACCGTGGGCCAATTTCCGTTACAAGGATAAAAGCCTGCATCATACCACCAAAGGTCAATGTCAATACCGCGCTTTAAGTATTTTTGCAAGCCGAATATCTGGCTATCCTCCGTTGCACCCGTAAACTCCGGTGATTTATATTCAAAAACGTGAGCGCAAAGCTTTGGCGGAATATTCTCACCCCACTGCTTTGGCATAATGTGGGCGTTATAAAATCTACGCCACATGTTGATCGCCCTTGTTTCACAAGCGGATTCTGTCAGCATGAGGCAAATTCTCGGTGTGCGCATGGTTTCGCCCGGCAATATCTTAAAGTTGGTGCATTTTTGCCCCGCCTTAAAGTTGATACCCATTTCGTTTGCGCAAAATTCTGCTTTCCATGAGCCGCTCCAACCGATAGCACCCGTGAGGATATAATCGTCAAACTTTACACGGAAGAAGGGATATGCACCCTGGCACGAAAGCCCCGTATCACGCGGACTGAGCACGTACGGATCAGCTTCAAGCTTGCGCTCAAAGAATTTATATCCGTTACCGCCATCCTCACCGTTGCCGTATTGAAGCACGGGAGCTTCACCGCAAAAATCCGCGTCGATTGCGTTGATATCGCTCAATATTGCGGTATCTGCTTCGCCCTTATTTGTAAAATATACGGTATATTCAACAACGGGCATATCTCTATACTGCAAGACCTCGGCACGTATCTCAAGACCTTTCCTGTTTCCTGTAATGACAGTTTCAACAATATTTGAGTCGATAAAACGCTTTGTTTCGGTAGGGTTAAAGCTCGTTGGAATTCCCTTTATCACCTCATCACCAAGCTTAAAGCACAACGGCAATGACGCCGCAGAAGCATATGACATTCTGCGTACCGCGAGCAACATTTCATTCTTTGTAGGCTTAAAAACCATCTTCATTTCCTCTCAATCTGAAATATAAAATCCCATACAAGGTTTGTACGATTTAATTATACACTAATTTCTCAAAAAAATAAAGTTCTTTTAGAGAATTTATAATGATCTTATGCGTTTAACAACGGCTTTTAAGTCTTTGTCAAACGAAACGTCGTTATCAATCACAATATCCGCCTTTTTAATACACGGCAAACAATACTGAGCTTCACGATGTCTTGCGCATTTTAAGTAATATGAGCCTATATACTCCGCGCTCTGCCCCATCAGACTGATATTCCTTACTATTCGTCTGTAAATACAGGTTTCGGGCTTTGCAGTAACAAATATCCTTAAATCAAGCATGGAATCGATCAATTCAACCGCAAAAATGAGTGAGCCCTCAATAATTACGTATTTTTTGTCACAATTTTCAACGTAGGCTTTCACATCATCGGCAAGTGCTTTGTAATTTATCGACTCGGGCGAATTCCAATCGGGATACTCGTTGCCGTCATCCGGTGATATCATTTTTGGCAGCTCTGACTTAAAATATCTGTCCGCACAAAAAACCTCACAATTCAATTCCTCACTCAATGCACGCGCAACCGTGCTCTTACCGCTTCCCGAAGGTCCGCATAAACCAATAATAATAGGGTTCATATGTATCTCCTGTTTGTTTTTTATATTATACATCTTAGCCCCATATGATTCTATGGATTATATTATACAAAATATGTTGTTTTTTGTATATTTTATCGCATTTTCATTGACAAAGCCACAAAATAAGAGTATAATTATACTAATATTACATAGATTGGAGTATTACCTATGAATTTTTTGGAAGAACGCATTCTTAAGGACGGAATCATAAAAGAAGGTAACGTATTAAAAGTAGACAGCTTTTTGAATCATCAGATGGATGTCAGACTTCTTGATATGATAGGCGAGGAGTTTTACAGAAGATTTGCCGACAAGCCCATTACAAAGGTTCTGACTATTGAAGCTTCGGGAATCGGTATTGCTTATGCGGTAGCACGTTGCTTTGACGTACCGATGGTTTTTGCAAAGAAAGCAAAGAGCATTAATATTGACGGCGATATGTACAAGGCTGAGGTTGAGTCCTTCACCCATAAAAACAAGAATCAGGTCATAGTTTCCAAGAAATACTTATCTGCTGACGATCATGTGCTCATCGTTGACGATTTTCTTGCAAACGGTTGCGCATTGCAGGGGCTTATCTCCATCACAGAATCTGCAGGTGCCTCAGTTGAAGGTATTGGCATAGTGATTGAAAAGGGCTTTCAGTTTGGCGGCAAAAGCATAAGGAATCTTGGATATCACCTTGAATCCTTGGCGATCGTTGAATCAATGGACGCCGAAACTCAGACTGTTGTTTTCAGAGAACAGTAAATATTCTATACACATAATAAAACGGTTGTTTTGCTCAAAGCTCTCCAAACAGCCGTTTTTTGTTTTTTTACATAAAATTCATCATAATTCAGCAAAAATTCAGCGAAAACTCATATAATCATTGACAAAGAACGCATTTTGTGATAAAATATTCTTAGTATTTTTTGTAAGATGGAGGTTGTGTAAGCTTGCGCTTTGCGTGCCTATATTCTCCGCCACCATACGAAAAAAAATATAAAGGGAGGACATTTTTATGTTCAAAAAATTGTTATCAGTTTGCATGGTGGTATTCATGCTCGCAGCACTTTGCGTACCCATGACATCATGTACAAAAGACGACGGTGTGTTCAGACTCGGTGTAATTCTTCTCCACGATGAAGCATCTACATACGATCTCAACTTCATCGAAGCAGTAAACAAAGCTGCTGCAGAGCTCGGTCTTGCTGAAGATCAGGTTATCTTCAAGAGAGATATTCCCGAATCCAACGAGTGCTTTGAAGCTGCAGCTGACCTTGTTGACCAGGGTTGCGACGTTATTTTCGCTAACAGCTTTGGTCATGAAGATTACGTTATCAAGGCTGCAAAGGAATACCCCGATGTAGAGTTCTGCCACGCAACAGGTACAAAGGCTCACACAGAAGGCCTTGACAACTACCACAACGCATTTGCTTCTATCTATGAAGGCAGATTCCTTGCAGGTATTGCAGCAGGTATGAAGCTCAACGAAATGATCGAAGATGGCGACATCAAAGCTGAAGAAGCTAAGATCGGTTACGTTGGTGCATTCACATATGCTGAGGTTATGTCCGGTTACACATCATTCTACCTTGGTGCTAAGTATATGTGCCCCTCCGTTACAATGGAAGTACAGTTCACAGGCTCTTGGTACAATGAAGACTGGGAAAAGAACGCTGCTATCGCTCTTATAAACAACGGTTGTGTTCTCATCAGCCAGCATGCTGACTCCATGGGTGCTCCTTCTGTTTGTGAAGACAGAGGCGTTCCGAACGTTTCCTACAACGGCAGCACTATCTCTACTTGCGAAAACACATTCATCATCTCTTCCAAGATCGATTGGACACCTTACTTCAAGTTGATCTGCGAAAAGACACAGGCTGATGAAGCTATCCCCGCTGACTGGACAGGCACTATCGCTACAGGCTCCGTTGCTTTGACAGACGTTAACACAAAGGCTGCTGCTGAAGGCACACAGGCTAAGATCGACGAGATCAAGGCTAAGCTCGTAGACGGCACATTGCACGTATTCGATACTACAACATTCACAGTTACTGTTGTTACAGAAGGCGAAAACACAATGAACACAAAGGCTACTGTTGATGATAACGGTCACTTGACAGGTTACATGGCTGACGTTAACACAGATGCTGCGTTTGCAGGTGATACTCAGGTAGTTTCTGACGGCTACTTCCATGAGTCCGAGTTCCGTTCTGCTCCTTACTTTGATATTGAGATCGACGGTATTGAACTCTTGAACAGAAAGTATTAATATTTTGACTTTATTGCAGGCGGAGTGCAAGCTCCGCTTGCTGTAGTTTTACAAATCTTAAGGCAACACCCGTAATACGGATGCTGCTTCAAGGTCTGTATTGATAATATCATTATGGAGGAAATATATGAATAGACCCATAGCATTGGAGTTAAAGAACATCTCTAAATACTTTGGCAGTGTTATCGCAAACAAAGACGTTAACCTTACCGTCTACCGAGGCGAAATATTGGCTATCCTTGGCGAAAACGGTTGCGGTAAGACCACACTTATGAATATGATCGCAGGTATATACTACCCCGATCACGGTACTATCCTTATTGACGGCAAAGAGGTTGTTATTCGCTCCCCCAAGGATGCATTCGAGCACAAAATAGGTATGATCCATCAGCATTTTAAGCTTGTTGACCTGTTTACAGCAGCCGAAAACATAGTTTTGGGTGTTGATGACAATAAAAAGTACAATATTAACGAGATAAACGAAACCGTTGCCAAGATGGCTCAGAAATACGGATTCAATATTGATCCAAAGAAAAAGATCTACGATATGTCCGTATCCGAAAAGCAGACTGTAGAGATACTCAAAGTGCTTTACAGGGGCGCCGATATACTCATTCTTGATGAACCCTCTGCAGTTCTCACACCGCAGGAAACAGACAAGCTTTTTGAAGTCTTGAGAAGGATGAGAGAGGACGGAAAATCCATCCTTATTATCACACATAAGCTTCACGAGGTTTTGTCCATATCCGACAGAGTGGCTGTTTTGAGAAAGGGCGAGCATGTTGCAACTGTTGAAACTGCCACCACAACAGCCTCCGAGCTTACGGAAATGATGGTAGGTAAAAAGGTCGAGCTCAATATTAACCGTCCCGAGCCCAAAAACGTTTGTGACAGACTTACTGTAAAGGGACTCAATATGACAAACAGCGACGGTGTAAAGGTTCTTGATAACGTAAGCTTTACAGCGCGCGCAGGCGAGATCCTGGGTGTTGCAGGCATCGCGGGTAGTGGTCAAAGAGAGTTGCTCGAAACAATAGCAGGCCTTGCTCATCCTGCAACGGGTGAGATAATCTACCACAACCCTCAAACAAATGCAGACGATAATCTTATGGATAAAAACCCCATTGAGATAAGAGAGCTCGGCGTAAGGCTTTCATTCGTACCCGAGGACAGACTTGGTATGGGTTTGGTTGGCAATATGGACATTGTTGACAATATGATGCTCAGAAGCTACCGTAGAGGACATTCAGTATTTGTTGACCGCAAAAAACCAAAGGACCTTGCACATAAGATAGTTGATGAGCTTGAGGTAGTAACCCCCAGCACAAAAACTCCCGTGCGCAGACTTTCGGGCGGTAACGTTCAAAAGGTTCTTGTCGGCAGAGAAATTGCCGCTTCACCTACCGTTTTAATGGCGGCATATCCGGTAAGAGGTCTTGATATTAACTCATCATACACAATATACGGTCTTCTCACAAAGCAAAAGGAACAAGGCGTTTCAGTTATATTTGTAGGCGAAGATCTTGACGTGCTCATTGAGCTTTGCGACAGAATACTTGTTATTTGCGCAGGTAGAGTAACCGGCATTATTGATGCCAAAAACGCCACTAAGGAACAGATAGGTCTGCTTATGACCGAAACAAAATCTGCAAATACACCCAAGGAGGAGAACAATAATGAAAACGAACAGTAATCATACTCGTGAGCCGCTTTTCCACTTGGTTAAGCGTGATGCTCTCCCCTTTCAAAAAGCTTTGCTGATAAGAGTTATTGCCGTTGTTCTTGCAGTAGTACTCTGTGCTTTGCTTTCAGTCGCACTTATCGGTGCTTCACCTATCAAGTTTATAGGTACTTTGTTTGACGGCTCTTTTGGTTCTTCAAGAAGACTCTGGAAATTTGCAAAGGACGCTTGCGCATTGCTCTGCATAGCTCTTGCCATTACTCCCGCTTTCCGTATGCGCTTTTGGAATATCGGTGCCGAGGGTCAAACTCTCATAGGTGCTTTGGCAGCTGTTGCTGTGGTGCATTATCTTGGAGGCTCTGTTGATAATTGGCTTTTGCTTGTATTGATGTTTATTGCTGCCGTTGTCAGCAGCGGTATATGGGGCTTTTTACCTGCGATATTCAAGGCAAAGTGGAATACAAACGAAACACTCTTTACTTTGATGATGAATTACATTGCAACAGGCTTGACGTCATACTTCCTGATGGTTTGGACCCCCAGCGGCTCAAGCGTTTTGGGTGCTTTGCCGTTTGGTCATTTACCTGTTATAGGTCATGAATATCTGGTATTCATACTCGTAACGTTGATCCTTACCGCTTTGTTGTACGTTTATCTTAATTACACAAAGCAAGGCTATGAGATCTCAGTTGTAGGTGAAAGCGAAAACACAGCTCGCTACATAGGCATCGGCGTTGGAAAGGTTGTTATCCGTACAATGATAATCTCCGGCGCAATATGCGGTATTGCCGGCTTCCTTATCGTATCCGCGCTTGACCATTCGGTTACTACCACAACGGTCGGCGGTATGGGCTTTACAGCGATAATGGTATCATGGCTTGCAAAGTTCAATCCGTTATATATGCTTGGAACGTCCGCATTGATCACATTCCTTGAGCAGGGCTCAGCGCAGATCTCTACAAATTTTAATATTGACTCATCATTCCCCAATATGATCGTGGGTATAGTATTATTCTTTATTATCGGCTGTGAATTCTTTATCACATATAAGATTAAGCGCAGCGATTCACACAAGAAAGGAGAAAAGATTAAATGAACATCTTAGAGTCATCGTTTGTTGATTATCTTCTTACTGCTATTCCCCTTGGTATGACGTTCCTTTACGGCTGTACCGGTGAGATCCTCACCGAAAAAGCAGGTCACCTTAACCTCGGAATCCCCGGCATAATGTGTATCGGTGGCGCTTGCGGATGTATTGCCCTGAGAATTCTCGGAAAGACTAACTGCCCACCTGCCCTGATAGTAATAATTGCGATACTTTGCGCCTTTTTGGGTGGCGTTCTGATGGGGATGATATACAGTGTGCTCACAGTAACGTTCAGAGCAAACCAGAACGTTACAGGCCTTGCAATGACAACGTTTGGTGCAGGCGCAACAAAGTTTATTATGTCCGGTATGGCTACAAACGCTGCCGAAAACTATATTTACGCTTTGAAATATTTCCGTTTCCCCTTTGCTGACAGTACAACTTCACTTAAGTATTGCGGTGTTATGGTTTACCTTGCGATAATTATTGCTTTGGTAGCATCGTACGTGCTCAACAAAACAAAGGTCGGACTCAGACTTCGTGCCGTGGGTGAAAACCCTGCCACAGCTGACGCAGTTGGCGTAAATGTAACTGCATACAAATATATTGCTACTTGTATAGGTAGCGGTATAGCGGCTTTGGGCGGTCTTTTCTACATAATGGACTACTCCGGATCATTTGAAGCTTACAAGAGTATAGAGCCGCTTGGCTGGTTAGCTATTGCACTCGTAATATTCACACTTTGGAGACCGCATATAAGCATTATCGGTTCAATATTGTTTGGTATGCTGTACCTTGCAGGCACCCAGCTTCCCGCTATGCTCGGTATAAAGCTCAGCATTAGCGCAACACCATTGATGCAGATGCTCCCCTACATTGTTACCATAATAGTGCTTATTATCACAAGTGTCAGCAAAAAGAGAGAAAATCAGCCGCCACAAGGCTTGGGTGTCCCCTACTTCAGAGAAGACAGATAAATTACACTGATATAAAAGTCGCAGAATCAACTGCGACTTTTGTTTTATTATAAATATATCGCCCATAATCGATCAACCCCGCCAAGGGCTTTATTTTGCCTTTGACGGGGTTTTTAATTACTCAAGATCAATTACGTCATTATCTCTGAACTGCAACGCATAGAGGCTCTTATACGTTCCGTTTGCCGCAATGAGCTCCTCATGAGTGCCTCGCTCCGCAATCTTACCGTCAATAATAACGGCGATCTCATCAGCATTTCTGATGGTGGAGAGCCTGTGAGCTACCACAAAGGTCGTTCTGCCCTTACAAAGCTCGTCTAACGCCTGCTGAATGAGTACCTCTGTAGTATTGTCAAGTGCACTTGTAGCTTCGTCGAGGATGAGAATTGCAGGATCCTTAAGGAATACTCTTGCAATACTGAGTCTTTGCTTTTGTCCGCCCGAAAGCTTAACGCCTCTTTCACCGATCTCTGTGTCGTAACCCTTTTCAAGAGTCATTATGTAGTCGTGAATATTGGCGCGCTTTGCAGCCTCCATCATTTCTTCCTCAGTTGCATCAGGTCTGCCGTAAAGGATATTATCGCGGATAGTTCCTACAAAAAGGAACACGTCCTGCTGAACGATACCTATGTTTGCACGAATGGATTCCAATGTCATCTTACGGATATCAACACCGTCAATAAGTATTTCTCCCTTACCATCCTCAAGTCTGTAGAAATTCGGGAGCAAGTGGCAAAGCGTTGTTTTTCCGCCACCCGACGGGCCTACAAGCGCAAGCTTTCTGCCCTTTTCAAGCTTAAGGTCAACGTTGTGGAGAACTTCCTTTGTTTCATCGTAAGAATAAGTAACGTTCTTGAATTCTATAACACCGTTCACATCCTTCAGTTCAACTGCATCATCTGCTTCAATTTCGGGGTCAACCTCCATAATTTCAGTAAAGCGCTTAAAGCCGCTGACACCATTCTGGAATTGCTCCATAAAACCTATGAGTGTGTTTACAGGGTGAATAAAGAGGTTTACTGATACAATGAACGTAGAATAATCACCGAATGATATTCTTCCCGAATAAAGGAACAAGCCGCCTGCAATGAGAATAAATACGTTGAACACTTCCGTTACAAACGAGGTTGACGCGTGGAATTTTGCCATTGCATTGTATGCTCTGCGAGATGCATCTACAAATTCTTCGTCGCCCTTTTGGAATTTTTCAACCTCAACCGCAGAATTTGTGTACGCTTTTGTAACGCGGATTCCCGTAACGCTGCTCTCTACTGATGCATTGATGATCGCATTGCTCTTTCGTCTGTCATCAAACGCATTCATCATTGCTTTTCTGTAATGAAAAGTTACGATCACCAGAATCGGCACACAAGCAAATATTATGAGTGTGAGGATCCAATCTATTGATATCAGATATAAGAACGAAAGGACTATCATAACGCTGCTTATAAGCAAATTCTCAGGGCCGTGGTGAGCAAGCTCACAGACCTCAAAAAGATCGCTCGTAATACGAGTCATTATCTTACCTGTTTCGTTATTATCGTAAAACTTGAACGGTAATTTCTGTAGATGTGCAAAAAGATCACATCTCATCTGTGACTGCATTTTTACACCAATAAGATGACCGTAATACTGAACAAAATAGTTAAGGAACATTCTGAATGCGTACATTGAAAGCACCAAAAGGCCTGCCCAGACTATAGTGCTATACATTTTGTTGGGAATGTACTCATTGAGCATCTTATTTGTAACGATTGGGTATACCATACCGATTACCGAAATCAATAACGATGCAAGCATATCAAGTGCCAGCATCTTTTTGTGGGGTTTGTAATAGCTTAAAAACCGTTTTAACATTTTATCAATCCTTTCTTTCTTCTTCAGAGTTTAAATAAGCTTTGCATTTTACTTTTTCCGCTTCGGAGCAACCGTAAAACGGGCTGTTGCAGGATTGAGGTTGAGTGTTTTTGATCGCCTCCAGCTCGTTTATTACTTCACTTAGCATATCTTTGTCAAGGCTGTAATGTGTATAATAGCCTCTTTTAACACCATATACCAGCCCTGCTTCCCTCAAAACCTTAAGGTGCTGTGACACAGCGGATTCAGACAATCCGCTCTTTAATGCCAATG
>SVGF01000058.1 GCA_015056475.1 Clostridiales bacterium | reverse complement strand
AAATTCAAAGGTGTCAGGGAATGTTTGAATCCTTGCGCATTCTCTTACGCTTAATCTGCGATACATGTCCTCTTTGCCCTTTACAAATTCGCGTTTGTTCTGTTCGATAAATACCATTTTGGGAGCTTGAGGGTGTATCGGCGCATGACGACCTCCTGCTTGAATTGTAAACGAAGGCTCGTCCCATGAACGCACACGATTACGTGACATATAAATTGTTGAAAAACCACCTATCATATATTCGTGATTAAGCACCTCGCAATTTGCTCCGTTAGTTTTATTAGATTTTAATGCAGGAATTGCTGTTTCTCTTAAATCCCAAATGGCGTCGTATAATGTGTACTTTCTTTTTTGAGGTTCGGGAAATACAAATCTCATATTCAAATCTTTGCGTATACCCACATAAAAAACTCTTTTTCTATCTTGCGGAACACCATAATCCACAGCATTGACAAGCGTGACGGATATGTTGTATCCCGCATCTTCAAAGCTTTGGATGATATTTTGTACCGCTTCACGATGCATATCGGCAAGCATTCCCGAAACATTTTCGGCAACAAAAAATTTAGGCTGTTTATCCCTCAAAATTCTTATGTATTCATAGAACAACTTACCACGCTCGTCATTTATGCCACGTAAAGCACCGGCCTCACTCCAGCTTTGGCAAGGCGGACCACCGATAATACCATCACATTCGGGAATGTCCGAAGACGGAATAAGACGGATATCTCTTTTGTCAAGTGGCGCCGTATGATTTCTCTCATAGGTAGCCCATATAGTTTTATCAAATTCGTTAGCGAAGACGATTTCAAACCCAGCTTTTTCAAAGCCCAAGTCCATACCTCCCGCTCCTGAAAATAAACTTACAACTTTCACTTTGTTACCTCGCAAATGTAATTACTACAACCTTTTTCATAATAGCAGGATTGTTAGGATCTTTTATTTCTCTAAATTTTATACTGATACCAGGCTCACTCTCAATCTTATTTCTATCAGCTTTCGGGAAAGATTCATATTTTTCAAAGTTAATAATAGCAAGGAAATTGAATGCCTTTGTAGTATCAAATTCGTAAGCATATCTGAAAACACGGAACGGATTTTCAATGTGCCACATTCCACGCAATCTCAAATATGTAATTCCGAGAGGATCAACATGATTCACTCTACCTAATTCATTGGTTTCCGCAAATTCAATGTCGGGAATTTCAAGAACACCATTTTTAATTTGAGTACGTATTCTCTCGTATATTTCACGACTTGCTGCATAGTATTCGCCGTACACGAAGCAAAGTTGCTTGATTTCTTCGTTTTTAACAACGCCTACGGCGAAAATCAAATCCTTTTCAACCCAAGTGCCACCATCGCAAGATTTACAAGCTGTAGTAAGCATAGTGCTGTCACGGTAAATTTTTGCTTTGGGGTAAGAACTGTTCAATGCTAATGCAGAAGTAGGAGATTCAATTTTCTTGACTTCAATAGCATCACCGCCACGTAATATAGCATCAGGGGGATTATTCTGATTTCCAAGATAAGCAAACGTCTCGGAATGCGCTCTCATAGCATCAGCTTCGTCAAGACTATAAGAGTTAGCAAAAGAGTCTTTTATAAAATGCTCTAATGCATCGCCCATATTGTTGGCTCTGTTTTTTACGTAGTAATGTTCTCCTGTCTTATAAACAGGGCAATGATAAATGTTGTAAATTGCTTGAATAATATTGCTCATACTTTTCTCCTATGTTTTCGATATGTTATACCATACTGCTGTAAACTGTATTTTCGAGTTTCGCTCAAAAATCACATTTGTCCCAATGCAAAATTGGGGCATTTATTGATTTTGAACACCGATTTTTTAAAAAAGCCACTCAAAAAAGCTGAAAAATGTCCATTTTAGGGTCAAAATCGCTCATTTTCGCGAGAGACAAACTAAACTTTCAACATGCCTTGTCCTCGGGAACATATCAACCGCACAGCATCTATCAACCTTCCAGCCCTTTTCGATAAACAGCTTTACGTCCCTTGCCATTGTTGCGGGGTCGCAGGAAATATAAACCAATCTTTTGGGGGAGAATTCATCGATCGTTGTGATGAGGGCTTCGTCGAGGCCTTTTCTTGGGGGATCAACGAAAATTACGGTATTATCGGGGGAAACTCCTAACTTGTCAGCGGAGAATCCTCCTGCATCACCGACTTCAAAGGTTGCATTCTTAATTCCGTTTGCAAGGGCATTCTTTTTTGCATCTTCGATGGCTTGGGGGATTATTTCCATTCCGTAGAGGCTCTTGGCTTTGTCCGCCATAAAAAGTCCTATTGTGCCCGTGCCGCAGTAGAGGTCGATAACGTCCTCGCCACCCGAAAGCTCGGCATATTCTTTTGCCTTGGAGTAGAGCTTGAATGCCTGCTCGGTATTTACCTGGAAGAATGATCTTGCGGATATCTTAAAGCTGAGGTCGCCTATATTGTCGTATATGTGGTCCTTACCCCACAAAAGAGTGTAATCGTCGGAAAGAATTCTGTTTCCGTGAGTATTGTTTGTGCATTGGATGATACCCTTGACACTTGGGCAGGCGGATGTGATGCATTCGATAAGCTCGTTTTTGTGGGGGAGTTTGTTACCGTAGGTTACGATGCAGACCAATGTTTCGCCGTTTTTTGTGCTTGTTCTTGTGTAAAGGTGGCGGATGATACCCGTGTGGGCAACCTCGTCGTAAGCCTTTACGTTAAAGCGCACCATCCAATTTTTGAGTGCTTTGATTATAGATTCGCAATCCTTACTCTGAATAAGGCAACACTCTGTTGGGATAATGTTGTGGCTACGCTCGCGGTAAAATCCCATTTCGGGTGAGCCGTTTATCTCTTGCACGGGAAATTGAGCCTTGTTACGATAGTGATGGATATTGTCAGCACCGATTATTTCTTCCGGCTCCATATTTATTCCCGTGATCCTTTGCAGGCAATCGGCAACTCTTTGCTTTTTGAAGCGAAGCTCCTCCTCGTATGTAATATGCCTGAAATCACAGCCTCCGCACCTTGGGAATGAGGGACAGTCGATAGCGATCCTGCATTGTGCGGGGGTGATGAGGGATTCCTTTCTGCCGTAAGCGAGGCTTGAGGTGACCTTTGTTATTCTTACGTCAAGCTCGTCACCTACTGCTGTTTCGGGGACGAATACGACTGTATCGTTTATTCGGCAGATGCCGAGACCTTCGCTTGTGTATGCGGTTATTTTTGTTGTGAATACGTCGTTTTTTTTCATGAGAGCTGCTCCGTTTGTTCGTTTTGTGTTGTGTCGGGCTTTGTGAGCTTTCTTATCCAGTTGAATCTGTTTACCTTAACGCAAGCTGCACCGCATTTGAATATCTGGTCGGAATTAAGGCAGAATACAATTATAACAGGGTGAAGCTTGAGCACGAATGCCGCGATGAAAGACACGGGGAGCATTATGCCCCAGATGCTTACGAGGTCGTTTTTCAATACGAATGCAGAATCGCCGCCGCCGCGGATAACGCCTGTCATAACTGGCATCTGGTAGGATGTGCCGATGCAGGTTATGCAGAGCACGAGTATGAAATTATTTGCAAGCTCGTACGTTTCGGGTGTGATCTTGCCGTAAAGGCTCAATATCGGAGATCTGATGCTATACAAAGTAATGCTTGTTAGAACGCCGATTATGAGGAATACTATCTGAAGTGTTTTTGAGTATTCCTTGACCTTATCGATCTTGTTCTGACCGACTGTTTTACCTATGATAATCGCTGCGGCATTGGATGCACCGATTGCGGCAACCTTAAGCATCATATACATGGTGGATGATATGGAGTTTGCGGCAATAGGATCTCCGCTCACGTTTGTGAGGTCGATGTGACCGAGGATAACTGTCTGAAGCGCTGTTGACAAGCCGAAAAGAACAGCTACAACAACGAACGATACGCTGTTTTTGAAATAATCAAGCAGTAAAGCTTTGTCAAACGTGATAAAATCGCGCGGCTTGTAGGTAAGCTTTTTGTCGATCTTGAATACGTATAAAAGAATTATTGCAAGCTCCACTATTCGGGCTATGAGTGTGCCGATTCCTGCACCTGTAACGCCCATCTGAGGGAAACCGAAATTTCCGTATATAAGCGTATAATTTATGCTTGCGTTAACAATAAGGCTGATGACGGAGGTAAAAAATGCTATCTTTACTGTTTCAACACTCTTGAGAGATGATAAGAGTATAGAGCTTATGGGGAATATGAGGTACGTAAAGCGCATAATGCTTATGTATTCTGCACCGTACCTTATGTGTTCGGGATCTGTTGTGAAAATGGATACCATCTGCTCGGGAATGAAGCTTGCGAGGGTAAAAAGAATTATACCTGCGCTGAGCGTGAGTATCAATCCGCCGCAAAACAGGCGCTTGATGGGAGTGGTTCTTGACTGACCCCAATACTGACTGCCCATTACAACGAGCGCGTCGCCCGAGCCCATGAGCACCTGCTGGAATATGAACTGGATCTGGTTTACCGTGGCAACGCCTGCAAGTGCGTCCTCGGAATAGTTGCCTATCATAAGATTGTCGATGAGATTTACACTCAGGACGATCATATTCTGAATGGCGAGTATTGCCATTAGAGAGAAGAAATTTTTGTAAAAGGACTTGTCCCTTGTTATCATAAAAAGCCTCCGTTTTTTTACACATAATAATTCATTATAATATTATACCACAGCGAAATGCGCTATCCGCATTTCTACCACAAACGGTTCAATAATCGCATCAAAACAAACGAAGTTTGTTCCTTGTTTGCGATTATTATACCATAATTTTATCAAAATTGCGAGAGGTTTTTTGTTTTGTGTGTATTATAATTCATGCGCTGAATAAAGTCCATATACCGTTGGTTGAATTAGACCGTAAGTTGGGAGAGGTAGGGTAGTTTTATCGATTGGATCACAGACGTAAATTGTTTACAAAAAATTCGTAATTAGGGGGGTAACAGCTTGACATTTTTTTGCTGATATGTTATACTTAAAATGTAATTGGTGCTGTGATCGGCACATATATTAATGACCGTAAAACGCACAGCGCAACACTTTTTATGAGTGTAGCTCTGTGCGGTCTTTTTTAGGAGGCATTATGAAATTAATTATTATTCGCGGTGTTGCGGCGGAGCACGATTAAGAGAGCGTCGCTGTCGCAACGGTAAAATACAAGCTTTCGACAATAAAAAATAACAAGGAGGAGAATAAAATGTTATTGATTGATTCTGTAAATGCCAGATCAAGGCGCAGATTTTTAATTTGTTCTACGTTGTTTTTTGCAACAATGATGCTGGCGGGGCTGATTGTTTCTATGTTTGAAAAACACGGAGGCGTGGTTACTCTTTGGGGTTATTTCTGGATAGGTCTTGCAGTGCCGGTTTTCCCGTTTATAACCGATATTATAAGACATATATCTGTTGCAGGTGTTAGTGTTGTTTTGTATTATTATGGAGCGATATTTACATCCATAAGCTTGTTTTCTCTTATGGCGAAGAAATGGCATAATCTGATAAGTATTGCTGCGGCTGTGCTATTAAGCGGTGCAATATATTTGTTACCGTTTTCGACTGATCTGAAGCATTATCCGATAAGGGGACCGGTATTTTTGACGTTTTCAATAATAATATTGCTCATTGCGATAGTGTTGATAGTTATTCGTGTGATATTGAGAATTAAACAGTTAAAGACAGCAGAAAAAAGTAATCTCGTAAAAGCGTTGTTGCTGGACGGAGCGTTATTTTTGACGTCATTAACAGCGGCGTTGTCCGTGTGTGATATTGCATACGACATAGCGTATACGATATATAACAAGTTAATGTAAATGCGAATATAAATAGTTAAAGGCAGGTATAAACTCTGCCTTTTTTGTTTGTCTTAATAAATTTACAAAAATTTACATCTGTTTTAATAAAACCTCTTCCAATTATTGAGTTTTTTTGGTATAATATACTATAAGGGTATTGGTATGCCCATTTTACTAAGGAGAGAGCCAAACTGTTTTTGGCGGTGCTTGATATGGCTCAGATAAAAAAGGATAAAAACGGTAATCCGAAATACAGCATAAACGGCAACTATATTACGGGTTGCAGATTTGATAACTGGATAAGGCTTTTGTGGCAGAATAAATTTAGGGTGAA
This sequence comes from Clostridiales bacterium, assembly GCA_015056475.1. Lineage (GTDB taxonomy): Bacteria > Bacillota > Clostridia > HGM11327 > HGM11327 > SIG351. The sequence continues at coordinate 7,504 of SVGF01000058.1, read as the reverse complement.
GCCTTCGTGCATATGGAAGGTAGTGTATATCACGGTGGTATCGTTGGTGATGTTTATCCCTGCAATGATAGAAAAGCTTATTTACGGCAAAAGAATAAAAAAGACCGAGATCAAAAACGGTCCTGTGTTTATTCTGGGGCATTGGAGAAGCGGTACAACTTATCTTTTGAACGTTATGTCAAAGGATGAGCAGTTTGCTTATTTTGATGCGGTGACGACGTTTACTCACAACAATTTCTTGCTCATGGGCAAGCTGACGAGAAATATTATAGGCAAGTCAATGCCCGACAAGCGCCCGATGGATGACATAAAATACACCACGTACGTGCCGCAGGAGGAGCTTTACGCTTACGGCTCGCAGATTCCCGAATGCATAATCCATATGTCCGCATTCCCGAATATGGCGGACTATTACAGGGATATGGCGTTTACAAAGAATATGTCGGAAAAGCAGTATTCAAGATTCAAGCGCGTTTATACGGGTATTATAAAGAAGCTGACGTTTGCAAAGGGTGGGAAGACCGTGCTTGTTAAGAGCCCCGACAATACCTGCCACGTTGATGCTCTGTGCGAGATGTTTGCGAATGGTAAGTACATTCACATTTACAGAAATCCCTACAAGGTAATAGTTTCTACCATTGGACTTTTTAAGACGATGTTCCCGATGTTCTCGCTGCAGGGATTCCCGGATGACGAGTACGTTGAGAATTATATAGTTGATCTGTACGGAATGCTTTACGATCAGTATCTCAAGGATAAGGAAAGGATCCCTGAGGGTAATCTGATAGAGATATCGTACGAGGAGTTTGTAAAAGCGCCCGTGGATACGCTTAAAAACGTTTATGAAACGCTTGGAATTGAGGGCTTTGACGAGGCTAAGCCGAAATTTGAGGAGTATATTGAGAGCCTTGGCGATTACAAGACGAATAAATTTGAGCTGAGTGATGAGCTTAAAAACAAGATAAATACTAAGCTTGGCAGATTTGTGGATCATTTTGGATATGAAAGATTGCAATAACGCTAAAGATAAGGAGTAAAATGTGAAGGAAAGATTTAATAAATGGGCTGAAAAGCACGATCTTAAAACAAAATACAAAAAATATGCGGTTATAGCTTACGTTGTACTTATAATGGTGCCCGCAATGCTTGTGATAGGATTTGCGGACAGAGGAGTTGACGATCTTGTTGCAAAAACGATCGCGAACATACTTTTGCTTTTGCTTTTCGTTATGTTCTTTGTGTTCGATTACAGAAAAAAGCTTGCGCAGGATTGGGGCTTGGTGACGATGAAGGTTGAGAGTGAATATCTCAAAGAGCTTTCTGAGTCACTTGCGGTTGCAAGCGAGGTAAAGCTTGTGATAAGCGATGATTATGATGGATTCTGCAACGTGCTTGAGAGTGCGCAAATTGGTGACGATTGTAAAATAGACGTGCTTATGCTGAATCCTTTTTGCGAATACGCAAGCTATACGGACGGTGACGTTGCTGCAGGTGCTGACAGGCTTGAGGCTTTTGCCGCAAAGAGCAAGGCGGAGGTAAACATAAAGTATTACTCACATCCACCGATAGACAGCTTTGCGCTTATAGACAGCAAGCTTGTGTATATCTATCCCATGACGCAGAAGCTTAATGACGGCAGAAGAATGGTTAAGTCCTACATCGGCAACAAAAAAGGCACAAGACTTTATATTGATATATTCAACAGATATTGGACAAGACCTGTAAAGGAGGATGATGCACAATGAATAATAAAAAACCGGACGTTTCTTCTTTTAAGGCTAAAAGAAAGATGATGGGATATGAATCCTTTCTCATCGGCTATATAGTGTTGATCATTTTTCCGAGCATAATAATGACTTCGGGTGAAATGGCTTGGCTTAATATTTTGCTGGGTGTGGTATTGGTTGCGTTAGTTCTTTTTGCATATTTTGACAAAATGTACGTTACGTCCGTTTCGTGGGGACTCAGAGCAATATATACGTCACTTGAGGATGAAAGGTATTATATGAACTACCAGAGAACGCATTTCTGGAAGAGTGTGGATATAGTGCTTTCGTACGATATAGAAACTTTCCTTAAGGATAAAATTAAGGAATTGGCAGTTATGGGCAAGATAGGCTCAAAAATGAGGATACTTTTGCTTGACCCCGAGTCTAAATACGTTCCCCTTGTAGAAAAGGCGAGCGGTATGAAGCCCGGTGCATATGCTTATTACGTTTTGCAGATACAGAATTTTATGCTCAGAGTGAAGCAGACTTCGCTTGAGGATACCGTGGTTGACATCAGCATAAAGTATTACGATTCGATGCCGCTTGATAATTTGTTCAGAGCGCACGATACTGTGTTTGCTTATGACAGCAGAACGGGTACTGAGGGCGGATTTATGTCGTATTCGTTTGAAAACGGTCTTAACGGATATAATTTTTACAGAACCTTCTTTGACGAAAAGTGGAAGGATGATACATTCTGCTACGAGAAGGAGATAACGGGAAATATGGTTGAGAATTTCAGAGCTTTTGCTGAAAATGACAGTATTTCCTATACGGTGTGACGGAGGCTGGTATGTTCTATACTGAAAAGGACTTAAAGGATGTTTTAAGACAGCTTTGGATATATATTTCCATAGGTATAATAATTCTGGTTGGCGGAATAGTTGGCGGCTTTGTGGTTGGGTTGAACGTAAACAACAGCCTTGGCACGATCATTATTGGAGTTACTGCTTTTGTTTGTGTGTTTGTGTTTGGACTGCTTATTGCGCCGTGCTATAATTATTACAAGTACATGCTTGATTCACTTACGGGCAGAAAAAGGGTTACTGCGGGCGTGGTGAAGTCCATTGGCACAAAAACGGTTTATAAGGATAACAAGAATCATTATTATGAGATAGATATTGAGGTTGCACCGGGTAGATTTGCGCTACTTTTGTATGATGCTAATCTCGGAAAGCCGAATCTTACAGAGGGCGAGAGAGTAAAGTGCCTTTGTTATGAAAATTATATTGTGAAGATACAGGATGACGTTAAGGATGAAGAATAAAGTTTGTGTCAGCGCGGTTGAGGCCGGCAGTATAGCTCAGGAGCTTGACATAAGAGTTGGTGACGAGCTTTTGACTGTGAATTCAAGGCAAGTGATTGACCTTTTGGATTATATGGACCTTATGCTCAATGAGAAGCTCACCCTTGAGTTTATGCGCGAGGATGGTGAGGTTTATGAGTGCGAGGTCGAAAAGGAGATATACGAGGATATTGGTCTTACGTTTACTCCTGAGCTTATGAGTGAGCAAAGAGCGTGCAAGAATAAGTGTATGTTCTGCTTTATTGACCAGGCTGCACCCAATATGCGCGATACGATATATTTTAAGGATGACGATTGGCGACTTTCGTATCTCTACGGAAATTACGTTACGTTGACGAACGTGACTGATGAGGAGATAGACAGAATTTGCGATAGACATTACTCTCCGCTTTACGTTTCGGTGCACACAATGAATCCCGAGTTGAGAGTTAAGATGATGAAGAATCCGAATGCCGCAAAGATAAAGCAACAGCTTGATATGTTCCTTGAATACGGCATTATGGTTAATTGCCAGATAGTGCTTTGCCCGGGAATAAACGACGGCAAGGAGCTGGAGTATTCGCTTAATGAGCTTTATAAGTATTCGGAGATAATTGATTCAGTTGCGGTGGTGCCTGTTGGGCTTACAAAGCACAGACAAGGTCTTGAAAAGCTCAGGTGCTACACAAAGGAAGAAGCGTTTGACGTGCTTGTCCAGGTGCACAAGATGCAGAAAAAGGCTTTGAAGGAGCTTGACAGAAGATTTGTGTTTGCGTCGGATGAATTCTACATAAAGGCTGAGCATGACGTGCCTGATTTTGATGCGTTGGAGGATTTTTCTCAGCTTGAAAACGGCGTTGGGCTTATAACGAGCTTTGCGGATGAGTTTGCAGGTGCGCTTGACAGCTTGAACGTGACGAGAAGCCCATACAAGAGAGTGCTTGTTGTAACCGGTGAATCCGCTTATGAATTTATGAGCGAGATAGCCGCAGTTGCGGGAGAGGTGCTCAACACCGTGGTTGACGTAGTTAAGGCAGAGAACAATTTCTTTGGAACGACTGTGACGGTTGCAGGCTTGCTTGTTGGAGGTGACGTTAAGGCGGCGATCAACAAAGCAGGGGACTGCGACGTGGTGCTGTTGCCGTCGGTAATGTTCAGAAGCGGTACTGAAGTATTTCTCGACGATATGACAAAAACTCAGCTTGAAGAAGAAACCGGAAAGAAGATAGTGATAATTCCCGTTGACGGAGAATGCTTTCTTGAAGCAGTAGCAGGTAAAACAAAATTTTGATATAGATAAGGATGGATAAAAAATGAAACCTATTGTAGCAATAGTTGGTCGCCCGAACGTGGGTAAATCATTGCTTTTTAATCAGATAATAAATAAACGACTTTCTATCGTTCACGACTCTCCAGGAGTTACAAGAGATAGAATATACGCTGATGCTGAATGGCTCGGCAAGGAGTTTACACTCGTTGATACGGGCGGTCTTGAGCCTTTTACAAAGGAGCTTATTCCTGCACTTATGCGACAGCAGACAGAGGTTGCAATTGATATGGCAACGGTAATTATTTTTGTTGTGGACGCGCAGACGGGTATGCTTGCTTCGGATCTTCAAGTTGCGGATATGCTCAGAAAGTCTAAGAAGCCCGTAATACTCTGCGTAAACAAGTCCGACAATGAGGAGCACGAGATAGCTCAGTATGAGTTCTATAATCTTGATATAGGTGAGCCGTACCCCGTATCCGCATTGCACAAGAGGGGCTTTGGTGAGCTGCTCGATGCGGTGACTGATTATTTCCCCGATGAAACTGAAGAAAAAGGCGAAAATGCGCCCGTTCACGTGGCTGTGCTCGGAAGACCTAACGCGGGTAAATCGTCTTTTGTAAATGCGCTTTTGGGTGATGAGAGAGTTCTTGTTTCGGAGATTGCAGGTACAACAAGGGATGCGGTGGATACTCCGTTTGAATTCAACGGCAAGCCATACGTGCTTATTGATACTGCAGGACTTGTAAGAAAGCGCAGCGTTGATACTGATATTGACTATTACAGCACGTTAAGATCAATGGCGGCTGTTGAGAGAGCAGATATCGGTATCATCATGATAGACGCTGACAGGGGCGTTGCAGAGCAGGATGCAAAGATCACCGGCATGTTCCACGATGCGGGTAAGCCCTGCGTGCTTGTGCTTAACAAGTGGGATCTTATTGATAAGGATACTCACACCATAGAAGAATATAAAAAGACTCTTTACGATACTTTGAGCTTTGTGCAGTATGCGCCCTGCATTACTATTTCTGCCAAGACGGGTCAGCGTGTAAAGCAGGTAATGCAGCTTGTTGAGGAGATATACGAGCAGTCAACTAAGAGGATCACCACGGGTGTGCTTAATGATGCGCTCCGCCAGGCGACGATACTTACAGAGCCGCCGTCAAAGAACGGTCGTCAGCTTAAAATATACTTTGGTACTCAGGTATCTGTTCAGCCGCCGACGTTTGTGCTTTCGGTAAACAGTACGGAATTGTTCCACTTTTCGTATGAGAGATACCTTATCAACCATCTGAGAAGAACCTTTGGCTTTGATATGGTTCCAATAAAAATTATTGCAAAGGGTAAGGGTGAAGAACAGTGACGGTATTCAAATATATAATTCTTGTGGCGCTGGCTTATATTCTGGGCTCTGTGTCGATGTCTTACATCGTAGGCAAATACGCCAAGGGTGTTGATATCAGAACAAAGGGCTCGGGAAACCTCGGCAGCACTAATGCGCTGAGAGTTCTGGGCTGGAAGTGCGCAGTAATAACTGTAGCTTACGATATATTAAAGGGTGTTGCGACTGTATGGATAGCGGACCTTATGTTTGACGGTCAGCTTGAATCTATAGCGATCATGCTTGGTGGTATAGCGGTTATTGCAGGACATAATTTTCCGTTCTACTTAAAGTTCAAGGGTGGTAAGGGTATTGCTACGTCATTTGGTATAGCTTTGTATTTGAATCCCATTGCGGCTATGGCTCTTTTGGTAATAGAGTTTGGTATTATCTTTTCGACGGGTTACGTTTCTCTTGCGTCCGTTATAAGTGCGGCGTTATATCCTTTTTTGGTGATGTTTTTGTGGAGCGGTCACGTAGGCGACGTATGGTATTGGATACTGTGCGTTGTGCTTGCTGTGCTTGCAATAATAAGACACAGATCGAATATCAAACGACTCATTGACGGTAACGAGAACAAATTTACGATTGGTAAGAAAAAATAATTGATGATCTTTTATCGCCCGAAGCAAAAAACGTGCTTCGGGTGGTGCTGTTAAATAAAACAAATAATATTCAGGAGAAAAATAATGGATTGGCTTAAGGTTAAAATTTATACTACACCCGCAGGCTGTGAGATGGTGTCTTCATCTCTTTATGCTATGGGAATTTACGGGCTTGAGATATTTAATCCCGACGATTATAAAATGCCCGATAAGGATTACACCTGGGACTACATTGATGACGACGTGCTCCAAAAGCAAAACGAGGAGGCTTACGTTGCGGCATACATAGGTGATAACGCAGCTGGATTTGATCAGTTGAATGAAATAAAGGGTTTTCTTTTAAGATTGCCCGGAGAGCTTCCCGAGTTTGACCTTGGAAGACTTGAGATATCGATCACTAATATCCAGAATGAGGATTGGGTGAATAACTGGAAGAAGTTCTTTGCACCAATGGAGGTTGCAAATAAATTCCTTATCGTGCCGGAATGGGAGAAGGTGGATGACCCCAAGGACAGACTTATTCTTACGATAAATCCGGGCGGAATATTCGGCACGGGCTCGCACGAAACCACACAGCTTTGCATAGGTGCTATTGAAAAGGCGTTTGCAAATAAGAAGATCGACAGGGTTATGGATATCGGCACGGGAAGCGGTATTCTTTCTATCGCATCCATTTTGCTTGGTGCGGGAATGACGGAATGCATTGATATCGACCCGAATGCGGACGTTATTGTGCGCGAGAATATGGAAATGAACGATATTTCTCCCGACAAATATACGGTTAAGGTTGGCAATATTCTTGATGAGGATTTTGCGGCAAAGCTTCCCAAGGCGGGCTATGATATAGTTGTTGCAAATATTATGGCGGATATCATTATAGGCATGGCTGACGGTATTCCTCAGTTTATGGCTGATGATGCGGTATTTATTACTTCGGGTATAATTGAAACAAGACTTGACGACGTTATTGAGGCTATGGAGAAGGCAGGTTTTGAGGTAGTTGAAACAGTTGTGCTCAACGAATGGTGCGCGGTAACGTGTAAGCTTTGCCACAGATAAGAATTTACAAATGAGCAAAAGCTTATTTTATAAGGGCGTAAAGGACGGTATTCCGATATGCGTGGGGTATCTTTCGGTGGCGTTTGCGTTTGGTATATTTGCCGTTGGCAGCGGACTTACGGGCTTTGAGGCTGT